>NZ_JBEYXJ010000149.1:0-16414 GCF_040645015.1 Streptomyces sp. NPDC046881
TGCGGCACGGTGTCCTGCCGCGGACCCTGCACGTGGACGAGCCGACGCCGCACGTGGACTGGTCGGCCGGTGACGTCCGCCTGCTGACCGAGGCCGTCGACTGGCCCGAGTCGGACCGCCCGCGCCGGGCCGCGATCTCCTCCTTCGGCGTCAGCGGCACCAACGCCCACACCATCATCGAGCAGGCCCCCGCGACCGAGGAACCGCCGCGGGCGCCCGTCCCCGGCACAGCCGTGCCGTGCGTGCTCTCCGGCAGGACCGAAGCGGCGCTGCGGGCACAGGCCGCCCGCCTCGCGTCCTTCCTGGACGACAACGGCGAAGACAACGGCAACGGCAGCCACAACGGCGGCGGTAACGGCAACGGCGCTGACCGCGCGGGCCGGGCGGCCCCGGTGGCCGACGTGGCGTACTCGCTGGCCACGACCAGGGCGGCCTTCGAACACCGCGCCGTGGTGGTCGCGGAAACACCCGAGGAGCTCCGGCAGAAGCTGGCCGGTGTCGCCGGCGGCGCCACGCCGCGCGGCGTGGTGACGGGCACCGCACGCACCGGGGGCAAGACCGTCTTCGTGTTCCCCGGGCAGGGGTCGCAGTGGGCGGGCATGGCCGCCGAACTGCTGGAGGTCTCCCCGGTCTTCCGCGACCGGATCGACGCCTGCGAGCGCGCCCTCGCGCCGCACGTGGACTGGTCGCTGACCGCGGTGCTGCGCGGCACGTCCGACGTCGAACAGGACCGGGTCGACGTGCTGCAGCCCGTGCTGTGGGCGATGACGATCGCTCTCGCCGAGGTCTGGCGCTCCTTCGGAGTGATGCCCGACGCGGTCGTCGGGCACTCCCAGGGCGAGGTCTCCGCGGCGGTGATCGCCGGAGCGGTCTCTCTGGAGGACGGGGCGCGCATCGTGGCGCGGCGCAGCCTCGCGGTGCGCGAACTCCAGGGCCGCGGCGGCATGGTCTCGGTGACGCTCCCGGGCGAGGAGGCGCGGGAACTGATCGGCCGGTGGACCGGCCGCCTCGGCATCGGCGCCGTGAACGGGCCCGCCACCGTCGTGGTCTCGGGGGACACCGACGCCCTGGACGAACTCCTCGCACACTGCGAACGGGAGGGCGTCCAGGCCCGCAGGGTCGCCGTCGACTACGCCGCGCACTCGCCGCACATCGAACGCGTCGAAGCGCGGGCGAGCGAGGGGTTCGCCGGCATCAGCCCGCTCCCCGGCACTGTGCCCCTCTATTCCACGGTGACGGGCGGGAAGCTGGACGCGGACGAGCTCGGCTCCGGTTACTGGTACCGCAACATGCGGCAGACGGTGCGGTTCCACGACGCGATCCGGGCCGCCCTGGCCGACGGGCACGACGTGTTCGTCGAAGTCAGCCCGCACCCCGTGCAGCTGGCCGGCATCCAGGACGCCATCGAGGCCGCCGGGGCGGAGGCCGCGGTCGTACCGACGCTGCGCCGCGGCGACGGCGGACGGCACCGGCTGATGCTGGCCCTGGCCCAGGCCCACGTGCACGGCGTCGGCATCGACTGGGACGCCGTCCTGCCGGGTGCGCGCCGCGCCGACCTCCCGACCTACGCGTTCCAGCACGAGCGGTACTGGCTTCAGGCGGGAACTCCGGCCGGTGACGTACGAGCGGCCGGGCTGGACACCGCCGACCACCCGTTCCTGGGTGCGGCGGTGGAACTGCCGGACGCCGGCGGTCACCTGCTGACCGGGCTGCTGTCCCTGCGGGCCCAGCCCTGGCTGGCCGACCACGCGGTGCTGGGCACGGTACTGCTGCCGGGCACGGCCTTCGTGGAACTGGCCGCCCACGCCGCGGCCGAGACCGGCTGCGACCTGGTCGAGGAACTCACCCTGCAGGCACCGCTGGTGCTGCCCGAGCACGGCGGCGTCGCCCTCCAGGTCCTCGTGGGCGCCCAGGACGACTCCGGCCGCCGCCCGCTGAGCGTGCACTCGCGAGCCGGGGACGGCCCCTGGATCCGCAACGCCACCGGCGCCCTCGCCACCGGCGCGGCCCCCCTGGAAACCGACCTGAGCAGCTGGCCCCCGGCCGACGCCCGGCCGGTCGACCTGGACGGCCTCTACGACCGCCTGGCGGATCTCGGCCTGAGCTACGGCCCGCTCTTCCAGGGGCTGCGTGCCGCCTGGCGCGGCCACGACGCGGTCTACGCCGAACTCGCCGTCCCCGACGAGGCACAGGCGGACGCGGACACCTTCGGTGTGCACCCGGCCCTGCTCGACTCCGCGCTGCACGCGCTGGGCGCGGGCGGTCTCCTGCCGACCGCCGACGGACCCCTGCTGCCCTTCGCGTGGTCCCGCGTCACGCTGCACGGAACCGGAGCGGCCGGCCTGCGGGTACGGCTCTCCCCGGCCGGCGGGGACACGGTACGGCTGGAGGCCGCCGACGGCACGGGCCGCCCCGTCGTGTCGGTGGAGTCGCTGACGCTGCGCCCCGTCTCGGCCGAGCAGCTGCGCACGAGCTCCCGGGACTCCCTGTTCACCGTGGAGTGGGCACCGCTCGCCGCCCCCGCCGACGCGATCGCCCCGGCCGTGCGCTCCTACGACGACATCGCCGCCCTCCTCGCCGCCCCCGCGGCGGAGACCGGGGCGCAGGCGGACACGGACGCCGTCGTCGTCCCCTGCCCGACCGGGTCGGGCGGCGACGCCGAACGGGTCCGGGACGTCCTCGCCGAGGTGCTCCGGCTGGTGCGGTGGTGGCTGGCCGAGGACCGGGCCCCGCGCTTGGTGCTGGCGACCCGGGGCGCGGTCGCCGCCGGCGACGACCCGGCAGCGGCCGACCCGGTGCAGGCGGCCGTGTGGGGCCTGGTCCGGTCGGCACAGTCGGAGAACCCGGACCGCATCGTCCTCCTCGACACCGACGGGAAGGCCGGTGGGAACGTCCCCGGGAAGGCCGGTGGGAACGTTGACGGGACCGCCGGTGGGGAGTCTGCCGGGAACGCCGACGGGAACGCCGGTGGCAAGGCCGGCGGAGACATCGACGGGAACGTCGGCGGGGACGCCGGCGGTGAGCGGGCCGCGGCGACGGCCGTCCTCCGGCTCGTCGCCTCCAAGGAGCCACAGGCGGCGCTGCGCGGCGACGCGCTCCTGCTGCCCCGGCTCGCCAGGCCCGCCGTCGACGCCCCGCGGGCCACAACGGCCGCCGACTCCCCGCGGACCACCCCGGACTTCGGCACCGGCACGGTTCTCCTGACCGGCGCGTCCGGCGCCCTGGGCGGGCTCGTCGCCCGGCACCTGGTCGCCGGGCACGGCGTGCGCAGCCTGCTGCTGATGAGCCGGCGCGGCGCGGACGCCGAGGGCGCGGCCGAACTCCGGGCGGAACTGACCGCCGCGGGTGCCGAAGTGCGCTGGGCGGCCTGCGACGTGGCCGACCGGGACGCCCTCGCCGAGGTGCTGTCCGGTACGCCGGTGACGGCCGTGGTGCACACGGCGGGCGTCCTCGACGACGGCGTGATCGGTTCGCTCACGCCGGAGCGCCTGGAGACGGTGCTGCGCCCCAAGGTCGACGCGGTGCTGAACCTGCACGAGCTGGCGGGCGACGTGTCGGCGTTCGTGGTCTTCTCCTCCCTCGCGGGCACGCTGGGCACTCCCGGCCAGGCCAACTACGCCGCCGCCAACGCCTTCCTGGACGCCTTCGCCGCGCGCCGCCGGGCCCAGGGGCTGCCCGCCGTGTCGCTGCCGTGGGGCCTGTGGCAGCGTGCCGGCACCATGACCGGGGACCTCGGCGGTGCCGACCGGACCCGGCTGGCCCGCGGCGGCGTGCTGCCGCTGTCCGACGAGGACGGCCTGGAGCTCCTCGACGCGGCGCTCGCGCTGCGGGAGCCCGTCGTGGTGGCGGCACGGCTGGACCTCGCCGCCCTGCGGAACGCGACCGCCCCGGTGCCGCCGCTGCTCAGGCCGCTCGTCGGCGGCCGGCCGCGGCGCACGGACCGGGCGGCTTCCGTACCGCTGGCGCAACGGATCGCGGGCCTGCCCGAGGCCGAGCGGGAAGAGGCCGTACTGGATCTCGTCCGGTCCGAGGTCGCCGCCGTCCTCGGACACAGCTCGGCCAAGGCCGTCCAGCCCGACCAGGCCTTCGGCGACCTCGGCTTCGATTCGCTGACCGCGGTGGAGCTGCGCAACCGGATGAACACGGCCACCGGCCTGCGGCTGCCCGCGACGCTCGTCTTCGACCACCCGACGCCCGCGGTGCTCGCCCGGCGGGTACTGAAGGACCTCCCCGGTGGCACGGGCCAGGCGGCGCCGGTCCTCGACGAGCTGGACCGCCTCGCCGCCGCCCTCGAGGGCGCCGGAGCGGGCGACGTCGACAACGTCACCCGAACCAGGATCAACATGCGTCTCCAGGCCCTGCTCGCCCGCTGGAACGGGAACGAGCCGGCCGATCCCGGAGGCGCCGGCGGAGCCGGGGACGAAGACGACCTCAGCTCGGCGAGCGACGAGGAGCTGTACGAGCTCCTCGACGACGAACTCGGCATCTCCTGAACTGCGCAGGCCAAAAGGGGCGGGCAACACCGATGACGAACGAAGACAGGCTCCGGGAGTACCTCAAGCGGGCCACCACCGACCTGCGCCAGGCCCGGCGGCGCGTGCGCGAGCTGGAGGCCCGCGACCAGGAGCCGATCGCCATTGTGGGCATGAGCTGCCGATTCCCCGGCGGCGTCGGCTCCCCCGAGGAGTTGTGGCGGCTGCTGGCCGAGGGCACGGACGCCATCTCGCCGTTCCCCACCGACCGCGGCTGGGACGTCGACGCGCTCTACGACCCCGATCCCGATCAGCCCGGCACGGTCTACACCCGGCAGGGCGGCTTCCTCCGCGACGCGGCGGACTTCGACGCGGACTTCTTCGGGATCTCGCCGCGCGAGGCGCTGGCCATGGACCCGCAGCAGCGGCTGCTGCTGGAGACCGCCTGGGAGGCCTTCGAGCACGCGGGCATCGACCCCGCCACCCTCAAGGGCAGCCGCACCGGCGTCTTCGCCGGCCTGATGTACCACGACTACGGCTTCACGCCCGGCGTCCTCCCCGAAGGCGTCGAGGGGTTGATGAGCACCGGCAACTCAGGCAGCGTCGCCTCCGGGCGCATCGCCTACACCTTCGGCTTCGAGGGCCCCGCGGTCACCGTCGACACCGCCTGCTCGTCCTCGCTCGTCGCCCTGCACCTCGCCGTGCAGGCACTGCGAGGCGGCGAGTGTGCCATGGCGCTCGCCGGCGGCGTGACGGTCATGGCGGGCCCGAGCGCCTTCGTCGAGTTCAGCCGGCAGCGCGGACTCGCCCCCGACGGCCGCTGCAAGTCCTTCGCGGCGGCGGCGGACGGCGCGTCCTGGTCCGAAGGCGCCGGCCTGCTGCTGGTGGAGCGGCTGCGGGACGCCCGCCGACTCGGGCACCAGGTGCTCGCGGTGGTCCGGGGCAGCGCGGTCAACCAGGACGGCGCCTCCAACGGCCTGACCGCGCCCAACGGCCCCTCGCAGCAGCGCGTCATCCTCGAGGCGCTGGCGGGCGCCCGGCTGTCCGCCGAGGAGGTCGACGCCGTCGAGGCACACGGCACGGGCACGAACCTCGGCGATCCGATCGAGGCGCAGGCGCTGCTGGCGACCTACGGACAGGGCCGCCAACGGCCGCTCCTGCTCGGCTCGCTGAAGTCGAACATCGGTCACACACAGGCCGCGGCGGGCGTCGCCGGGGTGCTGAAGATGGTGCTGGCGATGCGGCACGGCGTGCTGCCGAAGACGCTCCACGTGGACCGGCCGACCCCGCAGGTCGACTGGTCGGCCGGCTCGGTCGAGCTGCTGACCGAGGCCATCGCGTGGCCGGAGACGGACCACCCTCGCCGGGCCGGGATCTCGTCGTTCGGGATCAGCGGCACCAATGCGCACATCATCCTCGAGCAGGCGCCCGAACCGGAGGCGGAGGGCCCGGCCGACGGAACGGCCGGAACGGAGGACCCGGCCGGAGACCTGCCGCGGGCCCGGGCCACGGTGGTGCCGTGGGTGCTCTCCGCGAAGACCGGGGAAGCGCTGCGGGCACAGGCACGACGATTGCTGTCCTCCGTGGACTTCGCGGCGGTCTCACCGGCCGACGTGGGCTTCTCGCTGGCGTCCACCCGCTCGGCGCTGGAGCACCGGGCCGTGGTCGTCGGCGCCGACTCGGAAGAGCTGCGCGCGGGCCTGACCGCCCTCGCAACGGGCGAGCCCGCGGCCCGGGTGGTGACGGCGCGCGCCGGGAGCGACCGGGGCAGGGTCGGGTTCTTGTTCTCGGGTCAGGGTTCGCAGCGGCTGGGGATGGGGCGTGAGTTGTACGCGTCCTATCCGGTGTTCGCCGCGGCGTACGACGAGGTGTGCGGGTTGTTGGGCGCGCCGGTTGATGTCGATGGGGAAGCGCTTCATCGGACGGGTTCGGCGCAGCCGGCGTTGTTCGCGGTCGAGGTGGCGTTGTTCCGGCTGCTGGAGTCGTGGGGTGTGCAGCCGGATTTTGTGGCGGGTCATTCGGTGGGGGAGATCGCGGCCGCTCATGTGGCCGGGGTGTTGTCGCTCGGGGACGCGGCGAAGCTGGTGTCGGCGCGTGCCGCGTTGATGCAGGCGTTGCCTGCGGGCGGGGCGATGGTGGCGGTACAGGCCGGCGAGGAGGAGGTGCTGCCGTATCTGACCGACGGGGTGGACGTCGCGGCGGTCAACGGTCCTCAGTCCGTCGTGCTCTCCGGTGCCGAGGATGCGGTGCTGAAAATCGCCGGGGTGTTCGGTCAACTGGGCCGCAACACATCCCGGTTGAAGGTCAGCCATGCGTTCCATTCGCCGTTGATGGATCCGATGCTGGAGGAGTTCGGGCAGGTCGTCCAGGGCCTGGAACTCAACGAGCCGCGGATCCCGGTGGTTTCGAACCTCACGGGCCGGCTGGCCGAGTCGTACACGCCGGAGTACTGGGTGCGGCACGTGCGTGAGGCGGTGCGCTTCGCCGACGGCGTGCGGACCCTGCACGAGCTGGGCGTGACCACGTTCGTGGAGATCGGCCCCGGCGGTGTGCTGAGCGCCCTCACCCAGGGCTGCCTGGACGACGACGCGGACATCGTCACCGTTCCCGCCCTGCGCACCGACCGCCCCGAACCCCAGGCGCTCGCCCTCGCCGTCGGGCAGTTGCACGCGCACGGCGTCTCCCCCGACTGGCAGGCGCTGTTCCCCGGCGCCCGGCGCGTCGACCTGCCCACGTACGCCTTCCAGCGCGACCGTTACTGGCTCGAAGGAACGCCCGCGCTCGACGTCTCCTCGGCGGGCCTGACGTCCTCCGGCCACGCCCTGCTCGGCGCGGTGGTGGAGACCGCCGGGGCGCAGGACGTGTTGTTCACCGGCCGGCTGTCCCCGACCGACCTGCCCTGGACCGCGGAGCACACGGTCGGCGGCGTGCCGGTGCTGCCGGTCGCCGCGTTCGTGGACCTCGCCCTGTCCGCGGGTCGGCAGAGCGGGTTCCCGCATCTGGAACAGCTGGACCTGGACGCCCCGCTGGTCCTGGCCGAACAGGGCGCCGTCCGCATCCAGGTGCAGATCGGCGCGGGTGACGACCCCGACCGGCGCTCGGTACGCGTCTTCAGCCGGCCTGCAGCGGGCGGCGACGGCGAGCCGTGGGTCCGCCACGTCAGCGGAGAGCTCGGCCGGAACGCCCCGGTGCCGGAGTCCGACCTGGTGATCTGGCCGCCGGCAGGTGCCGAACCCGTGGACGTCGAAGGCCGTCCGGGCCTGCGCGCCGCCTGGCGCGCCGGGGACGAGCTGTACGCGGAGGCCGCACTGCCTGCCCCGGAACGGGACCGGGCCGACCACTACGGTCTGCACCCCGTCCTGCTGGACGCTGCCCTCGGCATACTGGCGCCGCCGGACCACACCACAGTCCCCGGCGAGGTGCTCGTGCCCTACGCCTGGAGCGGCATGTCCCTGCACACTCCGGGGTCCGGGGCCGTACGCGTCCGCATCCGGCCCGCAGGCGACGACGCGGTGGCGATCGCACTGGCCGACGCCGACGGCTCTCCCGTCGCCTCGGTGGCGTCCGTCCGGACGCGGGCGATGTCACCGCAGCAGGTGCTGGCCTCGCGGGTGGCGCACCAGCAGTGGATGTTCGAGGTCGATTGGGTCGAGCACACCGTGGCTTCCGCTCCCGCCACCGCTCCCGGAGCCGAGTGGGCTGTCCTCGGCGATGAGGGTTCCCACTCCGGCATCGACGCGCTCCGCAAGGCGGTCGACGCAGGTGCGGCCACACCTGCCCACGTCCTCCTGCCCTGCGCTCCGAGCGGGGGCGACGCCGCCGCGGCGACACGCGGGCTGCTGGCCGGGGTGTTGTCCGTCGTCCAGGAGTGGCTCGCCGACGAACGGTTCGCCGACGCGCGGCTCGTGGTGATGACGCGCGGAGCCGTCGACCTGGACGGCATGGCTGTGGACCTCGCACACGCGGCGGTCTCCGGTCTGGTGAAGTCGGCCCAGACCGAGCACCCGGACCGGCTCCTGCTCGTCGACGCGGACGACTCCGTCACGGGCGGCGGCAGCGTCACGAAGGGCGGCATCGACCCAGCGCTGGCCGCGGCGCTCGCCGCTCTGGACGAGCCGCAGGCCGCGGTGCGCGGCGGAAAGCTGTACGTGCCGCGCCTCACCAGGACCACCCCGCCCGAGGAGCCCACCGGTCACCGGTGGGACCCCGAGGGGACCGTGCTGCTCACCGGCGCGACCGGTGGCCTCGGACGGTCGCTCGCACGGCACCTCGTCGCCGAACGCGGTGCCCGCAGGTTGCTGTTGGCCAGCCGCCGCGGCCCCGCGGCCGAAGGGGCCGGCGAACTCGTCGCCGCCCTCTCCGAGCTGGGCGCGCACGTCGACGTGGCCGCCTGTGACATCGCGGACCGGGACTCCGTCGCCCGACTGCTCGCATCGGTCCCGGCCGAGCACCCGCTCGTGGCCGTGGTGCACGCGGCGGCGGCCCTGGACGACGGCGTGGTCACCGGCCTGACCCCACAGCGCCTGGACACCGTGCTGCGCCCGAAGGCCGACGGGGCACTGCACCTGCACGAGCTGACCCGGGACCTGGACCTCTCCGGGTTCGTCCTCTTCTCCTCCCTGGCCGGAGTACTGGGCAGCGCCGGCGCGGCGAGCTACGCCGCTGCCAACGCCTTCCTGGACGGGCTGGCGCGGCAGCGCCGGGCCGCGGGCCTGCCCGGCACCTCGCTGGCATGGGGTCTGTGGACGGACAACGGCGGCATGGGCGACCGGATCACCGACGCCGACCGCCACCGGATGGGACGGGCCGGAGTCGTGCCGTTCACCCCGGCCGAGGGGCTGGCCCTGTTCGACGCCGCCCTCGCCGTGGACCGGCCGGTGACCGTGCCGGCGCGGCTGGACGTCCCGGGACTGCGCGCCATGGCCCGCGCCGGCGTGCTGCCCGCCGTCCTCCACGGACTCGTGGGCGTCACCGGCGCCGCGGCCGGCGAGGCCGCGGCGGCAGGGGCCCCCGCCCTGGCCCGCAGACTCGCCGGGATGCCGGCGGACGACCAGGAGAAGGCCCTGCTCGACCTGGTGCGCAACCAGGCGGCTGCCGCACTCGGCCACGCCACCGCCGCCCGCATCGAGCCCGCCACGGCCTTCCGGGACATCGGATTCGACTCCCTGACCGCCGTGGAACTCCGCAACCGGCTCAAGGCCGCGACCGGGCTCCGGCTCAAGCCCACCCTGGTCTTCGACCACCCCAACGCCGTCGCGATCGCCCGGCTCCTGCACAAGGACCTGGTGCTCGAGCTCGCCGCCGAGGCCCCGCCCGTGCTCGGTGAACTGGACCGGCTGGAGGCGCACCTCGCCGCGCTCGCTCCGCAGGACGCGGTGCGGGACAAGGTCACCGCCCGACTCAAGGCACTGCTGTGGAAGTGGACCGACACCCACCAGGACGCCGCGGCGGGCGCCGCGGACGCCGGGCCCGGCACCGACCGCGACTTCGACCTCGACCGGATCGACACCGCCACGGACGACGAGATGTTCGACCTCATCGACCAAGAGCTCGGGTCTCTCTGACTTTTCTCACGCACTGCTACCGAGGACGTAAAACATGTCGAACGACGACAAGCTCAGGGACTACCTCAAGCGCGTGATGGTGGACCTGCGCCAGACCCGCAGGCAGCTGGGTGAGCTGGAGGCGAAGGACGCCGAGCCCATCGCCATCGTCGGGATGGCCTGCCGCTACCCGGGCGGCGTCGGCTCGCCCGAGGACCTGTGGCGGCTGGTCGCCTCGGGCGGCGACGGCGTGTCCGACTTCCCCACCGACCGCGGCTGGGACCTGGACACGATCTACGACCCCGAGCCCGGACGGACGGGCCGCACGTACGTCCGCGAGGGCGGCTTCCTCCACGACGCCGGCTACTTCGACCCCGCGTTCTTCGGGATCTCCCCCCGAGAGGCCCTGGTCATGGACCCGCAGCAGCGGCTGCTCCTGCAGACCTCCTGGGAGGCCTTCGAACGCGCGGGCATCGACCCCGCCACCGCACGCGGCACCCGGGCCGGCGTGTTCATCGGCACCAACGGTCAGGACCACGCCTACCTCCAGCGGCAGGGCGACCGCGACATCGAGGCCCACCTCGTCACCGCGAACACCGCCGCCGTGGTCTCCGGCCGCATCTCCTACGCCCTCGGCCTCGAAGGCCCGGCGGTCACCGTCGACACGGCCTGCTCGTCCTCGCTGGTGGCACTCCACCTGGCCGCCCAGGCGCTGCGCCGCGGCGAATGCTCGCTCGCCCTGACCGGCGGCGTGACCGTGATGGCCACGCCGAACACCTTCATCGCGTTCAGCGCGCAGCGCGGCCTGTCGCCCGACGGCCGCTGCCGCGCGTTCTCCTCGACCGCCGACGGCACGGGCATGTCCGAGGGCGTCGGCGTGCTCCTGCTGGAGCGGCTGTCCGACGCCCGCCGGCTCGGCCACGACGTGCTCGCCGTCATCCGAGGCAGCGCCGTCAACCAGGACGGCGCATCCAACGGTCTCACGGCCCCGAACGGCCCGTCGCAGGAGCGCGTGATCCGGCAGGCGCTGGAGAACGCGCACCTGACCGCCTCACAGGTCGACGCCGTGGAGGCGCACGGCACGGCCACCACCCTCGGCGACCCGATCGAGGCGGAGGCGCTGCTCGCCACGTACGGCCAGGAACACTCGGGTGACCGGCCGTTGTGGCTGGGATCCGTCAAGTCCAACATCGGTCACACGCAGGCGGCTTCCGGTGTCGCCGGTGTGATCAAGATGGTGATGGCCATCCGCAACGGCGTCCTGCCGCAGACGCTGCACGTGGACGAGCCGACCACTCAGGTCGACTGGTCGGCGGGCGGTGTCAGGCTGCTCACCGAGGCCGTCCAGTGGCCCGAGTCGGACCACCCCCGCCGCGCCGCCGTCTCGTCGTTCGGCGTCAGCGGCACCAACGCTCACGTCATCGTCGAACAGGCGGTGGCGAGCGAGGAGCCCGTCCCGGGGGCGGTTGTTGCGGGACCGGTGCCGTGGGTGCTGTCGGCGAGGAGCGATGCGGCGCTGCGGGCGCAGGCTGAGCGTCTGGTCTCCTTCCTGGAGGAGGGCCGTGGTGGTGGCAGTGGTCCCGGCTGCTCGCCGGCCGACATCGGTTTGTCCCTCGCTGTGACGCGTTCGGCCTGGGACCGGCGGGCGGCGGTCGTGGGCGCGAGTGTGGAGGAACTGACCGCAGGGGTACGGGCGCTGGCGTCGGGTGTTCCGTCCGCGGCCGTGGTCCGGAACGCGGCCGGTCCGGGGGACAGGACCGGGTTTCTGTTTTCCGGCCAGGGCTCGCAGCGGGTCGGCATGGGGCGTGGACTCTATGACGTTTTCCCGGCGTTCGCCGCGGCCTACGACGAGGTCCGCGCCCACCTCGATGTCACGCTCGACGCGGACTCGGAGGAGCTCGACCAGACGGGGTGCACCCAGCCGGCGTTGTTCGCGGTGGAGGTGGCGTTGTTCCGGCTGTTGGAGTCGTGGGGTGTGCGGCCGGATTATGTGGCGGGTCATTCGGTGGGGGAGATCGCGGCCGCGCATGTGGCGGGTGTGTTGTCGCTCGGGGATGCGGCGAAGCTGGTGTCGGCGCGTGCTGCGTTGATGCAGGCGTTGCCTGCGGGCGGGGCGATGGTGGCGGTGCAGGCGGCCGAGGAGGAGGTGCTGCCGTATCTGACCGACGGGGTCGGGATCGCGGCGGTCAACGGCCCGCGGTCGGTGGTGGTTTCCGGCAATGAGGATGAAGTCACGGCGTTGGCCGGGGTGTTCGCCGGTCAGGGTCGTAAGACGTCCCGGTTGAGGGTCAGTCATGCATTCCATTCGCCGTTGATGGATCCGATGCTGGAGGAGTTCGGGCAGGTCGTCCGGGGCTTGGAGTTCAGCGAGCCGCGGATCCCGGTGGTTTCGAATCTCACGGGCCGGCTGGCCGAGTCGTACACCCCGGAGTACTGGGTCCGGCACGTGCGTGAGGCGGTGCGTTTCGCCGACGGCGTGCGGACCCTGCACGAGCTGGGTGTGACCACGTTCGTGGAGATCGGCCCCGGTGGTGTGCTGAGCGCCCTCACCCAGGGCTGTGTGGAGGACGTCGTCACCGTCCCCGTACTCCGGGCCGACCGCCCCGAGCCGCAGGCCGTCGTCACCGCGCTCGCCGAACTGCACGTGCACGGCGTCTCGCCTGACTGGCCGGCGCTCTTCCCGGGCGCCCGGCGCGTCGACCTGCCCACCTACGCCTTCCAGCAGCAGCGCTACTGGCTGGAGGCACCCGAGGCCGAGACGGCCGTCGTGGACGCGGCCGACGCCGAGTTCTGGGCGAGTGTCGAGCGTGAGGACGCCCAGTCCCTCGCCGCCACGCTGGGGCTGAGCCCCGAAGAACTGGACGTCGTGGTCCCGAAGCTGTCCGCCTGGCGACGCCAGCGGCGCGAGCAGTCCCTCCTGGACGGCTGGCGCTACCAGCTGGTCTGGCAGCCGCTGAACGGCCTGTCCGCCGGCGACCTCTCCGGCAGCACCTGGCTGTTCGCCGCGCCCGGGGGCGACGAGTGGGCCGAAACGGTCCGCACGGCCCTCGCCGGACGCGGAGCGCACCTGATCCCGCTGACGGCCGGCGCCGACGCCGACCGGGCGTCCCTGGCCGACGAGCTGACCCGGGCCGCAGCCGAAGCCGGACCACTCGACGGTGTCCTTTCGCTGCTCGCGACCGACGAGACCGCCTCGCCCGAGCATGCCGCGCTGTCCCGGGGCCTCGCGCAGACCGTGGCCCTGGCCCAGGCGCTGGGCGACGCGGGCGTCGACGCGCCGCTGTGGTGTGCCACCCGCGGCGCGGCCGCCACCGGCCGTTTTGACGACGCACCGCTCAGCCCGGTGCAGAACCAGGTGTGGGGCCTCGGCCGCGCCCTGGCGCTGGAGCACCCCGGGCGCTGGGGCGGCCTGATCGACCTGCCCCTGGCCGTCGACGAGCGCGCTGCCGGCCGTATCGCCGCCGTCCTGCGCCAGAGCATCGACATGGCGGAGGACCAGGTCGCCGTCCGTGCCTCCGGTGTGTTCACCGCCCGGCTCACCCACGCCGTAAGCGGCACCGGCCGGCCGTGGTCGCCGCGCGGCACGGTGCTGGTCACCGGTGGTACGGGTGCGCTGGGCGGGCACGTGGCCCGCTGGCTCGCCGGCACGGGCGCCGACCACCTGGTCCTCGCCGGCCGCCGCGGCGCCGACGCGCCCGGTGCGACCGCGCTCAAGGCCGAACTGGAGGAGCTGGGAGCGCGTGTCACCCTCGCCGTGTGCGACGTCGCCGACCGCGACGCGGTGGCGGCGCTGCTCGCCGAGCACACCTTCACCTCCGTCTTCCATGCCGCGGGCGTGGAACAGTTCGGCCCCTTCGACGAGCTGACGCCGGCCGACTTCGCCCGCACGGTGGCGGCGAAGGCCCGCGGCGCCGCGCACCTGGACGAACTGCTCGGCGACCGCGAGCTGGACGCCTTCGTCCTGTTCTCCTCGATCGCCGGCGTGTGGGGCAGCGGACGGCAGACCGCCTACGCGGCCGGCAACGCCTTCCTCGACGGGCTCGCCACCCGGCGCAGGGCCCGGGGCCTGACCGCCACCGCGATCTCCTGGGGCCCCTGGGCCGACGGTGGCATGGTCACCGACGCCGACGGGGAGCACCTGCGCCGCCGCGGCGTCGTCACCTTGCCCGCCGCACTCGCCGTGACCGCCGTCCAGCGGGCCCTGGACTGCGACGACACCGCGGTCGTCGTGGCGGACATCGACTGGGAACGGTTCATCGGACCGTTCACCCTGGGGCGCCCGAGCGCCCTGCTGTCCGAGCTGCCCGAGGTGCACCGCGCCGGCACCGCCGTACCGGCCGACGCCGCCACCGGCGCCGCGCCCCTGGCGGCCCGGCTCGCCGGACTGCCGGAGGCCGAGCGCACGCAGACCCTGACCGACCTGGTCCGCGCGCACGTCGCGGCCGTCCTGGGCCACTCCTCGCCGGCGGAGATCGAGGCAGACCGGGCCTTCAAGGACCTCGGCTTCGACTCACTGACCGCCGTCGAACTCCGCAACAAGGTCAACTCGGCGACCGGCCTCGCGCTGCCGCCCACGCTGGTCTTCGACTACCCCAACGCCACGGCGCTCGCCCGCTTGCTGCAGAGCGAGCTGCTCGGATCACAGGCCGCCGTGCCGCGGGAACAGCACGCGGCCGCCGCCGCCGACGAGCCCATCGCCATCGTGGCGATGGGCTGCCACCTGCCCGGCGGCGTCGACTCGCCCGAGGCCCTGTGGGAGCTGGTGACGTCCGGCGGGGACGCCATCTCCGAGTTCCCGTCCAACCGCGGCTGGGACGTCGAGGCCCTCTACGACCCCGACCCCGATCGCCCCGGCAAGACCTACGCGCGCGACGGCGGATTCCTCTACGACGCCACCGACTTCGACGCCGGCTTCTTCGGGATCTCGCCGCGCGAGGCCCTGGCGATGGACCCGCAGCAGCGCCTGCTGCTGGAGACCTCGTGGGAGGCCTTCGAGCGGGCCGGCATCGCTCCCGCGCAGCTACGCGGCAGCCGGACCGGCGTGTTCGTCGGCATGGCCTACCAGGGCTACGGAGCCGATGTGCGCCGCACACCGGAAGGCGTCGAAGGACACCGGCTCGTCGGCGGGGCGTCCAGCGTCGTCTCCGGCCGGGTGGCCTACACCTTCGGCCTCGAAGGCCCCGCCGTCACCATCGACACGGCCTGCTCGTCCTCTCTGGTCGCCCTGCACCTGGCCATGCAGTCGCTGCGCAACGGCGAGTGCACGATGGCGCTGGCCGGTGGCGTCACCGTCATGGCCAGTCCGAGCGTCTTCGTGGAGTTCAGCCGGCAGCGCGGTCTGTCGCCCGACGGCCGCTGCAGGGCGTTCGGCGCGGACGCGGACGGTACCGGCTGGGCGGAGGGCGTGGGCGTGGTGCTCGTGGAGCGCCTCTCCGACGCCGTGCGCAACGGTCACGAGATCCTGGCCGTCGTGCGGGGCAGCGCGGTGAACCAGGACGGTGCGTCCAACGGCCTGACCGCGCCGAACGGTCCGGCGCAGCAGCGGGTGATCCGGCAGGCGCTGGCGTCCGCCGGGCTCACGCCGGCCGACGTGGACGTCGTGGAGGCGCACGGTACGGGCACCAGGCTGGGTGATCCGATCGAGGCGCAGGCGCTGCTCGCCACGTACGGTCAGGAGCGGCCCGAGGGGCAGCCGTTGTGGCTGGGCTCGTTGAAGTCCAACATCGGCCACACGCAGGCCGCCGCGGGCGTCGCCGGTGTGATCAAGATGATCATGGCGATGCGGCACGGTGTCCTGCCGCGGACCCTGCACGTGGACGAGCCGACGCCGCACGTGGACTGGTCGGCCGGTGACGTCCGGCTGCTGAGCGAGGCCGTGGAGTGGCCCGAGTCGGACCGCCCGCGCCGGGCCGCGATCTCCTCCTTCGGCGTCAGCGGCACCAACGCCCACACCATCATCGAACAGGCACCGTCCATCGTGGAGTTGGGCCCCACACCCGACTCCGGCGCGCTCGTGCCGTGGGTGCTGTCCGGCAAGGGCGAGCCGGCGCTGCGCGCGCAGGCGGCCCGGCTGGCCGATCACCTCGACGCCAAGGACGGCTGGACGACTTCCGATGTCGGCCTCTCGCTGGCCCGCCGCGAGACGTTCGAGGACCGCGCGGTGCTCCTGGCACACGGCCCGGACGAGTTCCGGCACGCCCTCACCGCCCTCGCCACCGGCGAACCGGCGGCGAACGTGACGCTGGGACGCGCCCGCTCCGAGGGCAAGGCCGGTTTCCTGTTCTCGGGTCAGGGTTCCCAGCGGATCGGTATGGGGCGTGAGCTGTACGCGGCGTTCCCCGTCTACGCGGATGCGTACGACGAGGTGTGCGCGTTGTTGGACGCGCCGGTCGAGGTCGA
>NZ_JBEYXJ010000150.1:0-16344 GCF_040645015.1 Streptomyces sp. NPDC046881
CCCCGGACTTCGGTCGCGGGGGGCCCGCCCTTTTTACGCGGGTTGAGTGGCCGGTGCCGGACGCCGTGAGGCCTTCCATGGGCGCGGGGAGCCGCGTACGGCAACCGGACCGACCGCCAGACAGGAAGAAGGGCCCGGCCTCCTCGACGGAGACCGGGCCCTTCTCGAACCGCTCGGCGCTTACGCCTTGCGCAGTCGGAACGTCAGCGACAGTCCCTCGTCGGTGAACGTGGCACCGTAGCTGTCGTCGGCCTCACCCTGGCCGAAGTCGGTGGCCAGCACCTCCTCGGAGATCAGCTCGCTGTGCTCGGCCAGCGCGGCGATCACCGCGGGATCGGTCGACGTCCAGCGCAGGGCGATCCGGTCGGCCACGTCCAGGCCGCTGTTCTTGCGGGCCTCCTGGATCAGCCGGATCGCGTCACGGGCCAGGCCCGCCTGCCGCAGCTCCTCGGTGATCTCCAGGTCCAGGGCGACCGTGGCACCGGAGTCGGAGGCCACCGACCAGCCCTCGCGCGGGGTTTCCGTGATGATCACCTCGTCCGGGGCGAGCGTGACCGTCTCCCCGTCGACGTCCACCGTGGCCGTGCCCTCGCGCAGGGCGAGGGACAGCGCGGCCGCGTCGGCGGCGGCGATCGCCTTCGCCACGTCCTGCACCCGCTTGCCGAACCGCTTGCCCAGCGCCCGGAAGTTGGCCTTGGCGGTCGTGTCGACCAGGCTGCCGCCGACCTCGCTGAGGGACGCCAGCCCCTCGACGTTCAGCTCCTCGGTGATCTGCGTGTGCAGCTCCGGGTCCAGGGAGTCGAACCCGGTCGCCGCGATCAGCGCCCGGGACAGCGGCTGACGGGTCTTGACGCCCGACTCCGCGCGCGTGGCCCGGCCCAGCTCCACCAGCCGGCGGACCAGGACCATCTGCCGGGACAGCTCCGGGTCGATCGCCGACAGGTCGGCCTCCGGCCAGGCGGCCAGGTGCACGGACTCCGGTGCGTTCGGGCTGACCGGAACGACCAGGTCCTGCCACACCCGCTCGGTGATGAACGGGGTGATCGGCGCCATCAGCTTGGTGACGGTCTCCAGCACCTCGTGCAGCGTGCGCAGCGCGGCCTTGTCGCCCTGCCAGAAGCGGCGGCGCGAGCGGCGGACGTACCAGTTCGACAGGTCGTCCACGAACGCGGACAGCAGCTTGCCGGCGCGCTGGGTGTCGTACGCCTCCAGCGCCTGGGTCACCTGGTCGGTGAGCGCGTGCAGCTCGGACAGCAGCCAGCGGTCCAGCACCGGGCGGTCGGCCGGCGCCGGGTCCGCCGCGGACGGCGCCCACGCGGCCGTACGGGCGTACAGGGCCTGGAAAGCGACCGTGTTCCAGTACGTCAGCAGGGTCTTGCGGACGACCTCCTGGATGGTGCCGTGGCCGACCCGGCGCGCGGCCCACGGGGAGCCGCCGGCCGCCATGAACCAGCGCACCGCGTCCGCGCCGTGCTGGTCCATGAGCGGGATCGGCTGCAGGATGTTGCCCAGGTGCTTGGACATCTTGCGGCCGTCCTCGGCGAGGATGTGGCCCAGGCACACGACGTTCTCGTACGACGACTTGTCGAAGACGAGCGTGCCGACGGCCATCAGCGTGTAGAACCAGCCGCGGGTCTGGTCGATCGCCTCGGAGATGAACTGCGCCGGGTACCGGCTCTCGAACAGCTCCTTGTTCTTGTACGGGTAGCCCCACTGCGCGAACGGCATCGAGCCCGAGTCGTACCAGGCGTCGATGACCTCCGGCACGCGCGTGGCCGTCTTCCCGCAGCCCTCGTGCGGGCAGGCGAAGGTGACCTCGTCGATGTATGGCCGGTGCGGGTCCAAGGCCGACTGGTCGGTGCCGGTCAGCCCGGTCAGCTCCGCGCGGGAGCCGACGCAGGTGAGGTGGTCGTCCTCGCAGCGCCAGATCGGCAGCGGGGTGCCCCAGTAGCGGTTGCGGGACAGCGCCCAGTCGATGTTGTTGTTCAGCCAGTCGCCGAAGCGGCCGTGCTTGACCGTCTCCGGGAACCAGTTCGTCTTCTCGTTCTCCTGGATCAGACGGTCCTTGATCGCCGTCGTGCGGATGTACCAGGAGGGCTGCGCGTAGTAGAGCAGCGCGGTGTGACAGCGCCAGCAGTGCGGGTAGCTGTGCTCGTACGGCAGGTGCTTGAAGAGGAGGCCGCGCTGCTGGAGGTCCGCGGTGAGCTGTTCGTCCGCCTTCTTGAAGAAGACGCCGCCGACGAGCGGGACGTCCTCCTCGAAGGTGCCGTCCGGGCGGACCGGGTTCACCACGGGCAGGCCGTAGGAGCGGCAGACCTTGAGGTCGTCCTCACCGAAGGCGGGGGACTGGTGGACCAGACCCGTGCCGTCCTCGGTGGTGACGTAGTCGGCGTTCACGATGAAGTGCGCCGGCTCGGGGAACTCCACGAGCTCGAACGGACGCTGGTACGTCCAGCGCTCCATCTCCGCGCCGGTGAAGGTCTCGCCCGTGGTCTCCCAGCCGTCGCCGAGCGCCTTGGCGACGAGCGGCTCGGCGACGACGAGCTTCTCCTCGCCGTCGGTCGCGACGACGTAGGTGACCTCGGGGTGCGCGGCGACCGCGGTGTTGGACACCAGGGTCCAGGGGGTCGTCGTCCACACCAGGAGCGCGGCCTGGCCGGCGAGCGGACCGGAGGTGAGCGGGAAACGGACGTACACCGACGGGTCGACGACCGTCTCGTAGCCCTGCGCCAGCTCGTGGTCGGACAGGCCGGTGCCGCAGCGCGGGCACCAGGGGGCGACGCGGTGGTCCTGGACGAGGAGCCCCTTGTTGAAGATCTCCTTCAGCGACCACCACACCGACTCGATGTACTCGGGGTCCATCGTGACGTAGGCGTCGTCCAGGTCGACCCAGTAGCCCATGCGGGTCGTCAGGTCGGCGAAGGCGTCGGTGTGGCGGAGCACGGACTCCCGGCACTTGGCGTTGAACTCGGCGATGCCGTACGCCTCGATGTCCTTCTTGCCGGAGAAGCCCAGCTCCTTCTCGACGGCCAGCTCGACGGGGAGGCCGTGGCAGTCCCAGCCGGCCTTGCGGGCCACGTGGTAGCCGCGCATGGTGCGGAAGCGGGGGAAGACGTCCTTGAAGACGCGCGCCTCGATGTGGTGGGCACCGGGCATGCCGTTGGCGGTGGGCGGGCCCTCGTAGAACACCCACTCGGGGCGGCCCTGGGACTGCTCCAGGCTCTTGGCGAAGACCTTCTGCTCGCGCCAGAAGTCGAGCACGGCGTGCTCAAGAGCGGGCAGGTCGACCTGTGCGGGCACCTGGCGGTACGTCGGCGCTGTCATCTGCGAGCATCCTCCAACGGACTTGCTGCCTTCCGTCGGAGGGACGAGAGCCTTTCCTGTCCACGCCGTGTGCGGCGCGCTCCCGCGGTACCACCCTCCTTGGCCCTCCGCCGCGCCGTGTGCGCCGGTGAGCCCCCTCATTGGGGTCGCGAAGCCGGCTCTACTCGCCGCCGCCCTCGGGCTGCGGCTTTCTTCCGGCGGCTCCGGGGTGATCTTCACGTCGCGCTCGCCCCC
Organism: Streptomyces sp. NPDC046881; assembly: GCF_040645015.1. Lineage (NCBI taxonomy): Bacteria > Bacillati > Actinomycetota > Actinomycetes > Kitasatosporales > Streptomycetaceae > Streptomyces > Streptomyces sp. NPDC046881. Next base: position 3,559 of record NZ_JBEYXJ010000150.1, read on the forward strand.
GGGCTCACACCGTCCCCGGGTCGCTCTGGGCTGCGTACGCCGCTACTCGTCCCCATCCACGCTTTTCGCTCCGCCCAGTGTACGGCGCCGCGCGGACAGCGGCCGACCGGTTTTCCGCGCGGCCGGGCGGACGCGGTGCGGCCGGGGCGGATGACCCGAATGGCGAGGGGGCGGGCGCGCGGGTCCGTACGGGCCCGGACCGGCGGATTACCCGGCGGGGAGCTGGGCACAACGGATGCAGGCCCGTGGCTCGGGGGGTGCGGGCGGGCGAATCGGGCGGTGTGCCCCGTTGCCGCGGGACTCGAGTCGATTTATCGTCCCAGCACGATTCGCGAGCAAGATCACAATATGTGAAGGGGCCGCGGCCATGGTGGCGAAGAAGACCGCCGTACAGCAGCCGGCGACCGGGAAGACCGGCGCGAGGCCTGCCACCAAGAAGACGGCTCCGAGCACGACGGCCGCCACGAAGACGGCTGCCGGGAAGACGGCCGCCGCGAGGACGACGACTGCCCAGGCGGCCGCCGCGGAGCCCGCGGCCGGGAAGCCGGGCGCTCCGGGGACGGCTGCCAAGCGGACGGCAGCGGCCAAGGAGGTCGCCAAGAAGGCGGTCACCAGGAAGCCGGCCGCCGGGAAGGCGGTGTCCGAGAGGGCGGGCTCCGGGAAGGCGGGCTCCGGGAAGGCGGGCTCCGAGAAGGCAGGCTCTGGGAGGGCAGGTTCCGGGAGGGCAGTGGTGAAGAAGGCGGTCGGGAAGAAGCCGGCCGCCGACAGGACGGCCGTGAACGACGCGGGCGTGAAGGACGCGGCCGTGAAGGACGCGGTGGTGAAGGACGGGGCAGTGAAGGACGCGGTGGTGAAGAAGAAGACCGCCGCCGCGAAGGCCGGGGTGAAGAAGACGGCTGCGAAGAAGGCGGTCGTCACGACGACGGCCGCGAAGAAGGCGGCCACCCGGGAGACCACCGTCCAGGAGACGGACGCCAAGGAGTCGGCCACTAAAGAGACCGGCGTCAAGAAGACCGCCGCCAAGGAGACCGGCGCCAAGAAGACCGCCGCCCACCAGGCCGCGGTGACGGCGGCGGCCGAGAAGAGCACGAGTACGGCCAAGAAAGCGGGCGCGGCGCGGGCCGCCAAGCAGACGGGAGCCACGACAGTGGTTGCGAAGAAGACTCCTGGCACGGCCACGGCGGCACAGACCGCCGTTCCCAAGGCACGCATCGCCGCGGCGGAGCCCGGCGAGCTGGCGGTGCGCCCCGGGGAGGACCCCTGGACCCCGGAGGAGGTCGCCGAGGCCCGCGCTGAACTGGAGTCCGAGATGACGCGGCTCCAGGAGGAGATCAGCTCCTCCGAAGCGTCCCTGGTCGGCCTGATGCGGGACTCCGGGGACGGCGCCGGCGACGACCAGGCCGACACCGGCACCAAGAACATCACGCGCGAGCACGAGCTGGCGCTGGCCGCCAACGCGCGCGAGATGCTGGTCCAGACCGCGCGCGCCCTGGAACGGCTGGACGCGGGCACCTACGGTCTGTGCGAGAACTGCGGCAATCCCATCGGCAAGGCCCGTATGCAGGCGTTCCCGCGGGCCACCCTGTGCGTGGAGTGCAAGCAGAAGCAGGAACGCCGCTCCTGAGCGTGAGGGGCCCTGGGGGCGTGCCGTAGTCTCGTCCCCAGTCAGGCACCTAGGTTGAGGGACTCACGTGGCAGAGGCGGAGCGCATCATCGGTACGCCGGACACCCCGGACGACGGCGGCGAGCGGACGGCGGCGGACGGGGCCCCCGCCGGCTCCGGTGCGCCCGGGGATGCCGGCGCGTCCGGTGCGGGCCAGCAGGGGGCCCCGGCGCGGCGGACCGGCCGCGGGCGCCGGATCGCCGTGCTGTTCGCGGTGGCCGCGTTCGCGTACGCCCTCGACCTGATCAGCAAGATGCTCGTCGTCTCCCGGCTGGAGGGCCACGCGCCGATCCAGGTCGTCGGGGACCTGCTGGAGCTGCACGCCATCCGCAACCCCGGCGCCGCCTTCGGCTTCGGCGCGGCCTTCACGGTGATCTTCACGCTGATCGCCGCGGCCGTGATCGTGGTGATCATCCGGCTGGCCCGCAAGCTGTACAGCTTCCCCTGGGCGGTCGCGCTCGGGCTGCTGCTCGGCGGCGCGCTCGGCAATCTCACCGACCGGATCTTCCGGGCGCCGGGCGTCTTCGAGGGCGAGGTCGTGGACTTCATCGCGCCCAGGGGCTTCGCGGTGTTCAACCTCGCCGACTCGGCGATCGTGTGCGGCGGCATCCTGATCGTGCTGCTGTCCTTCCGCGGCCTCGACCCCGACGGCACGGTCCACAAGGACTGAGGTCGGGCCGGGTTTTCCACAGGCTCGTTCGGTGCCGTCTCACCCGTCCGGCATACTCGACGGGTGAGCACGATTCCCGAGATCCGTACCCTGCCCGTGCCCGACGGCCTGGAGGGCGAGCGCGTCGACGCCGCCATCTCCCGCATGTTCGGCTTCTCCCGCACGAAGGCGGCCGAGCTGGCCGCGGCCGGCAAGGTCCAGGTCGACGGCGCGGTGGTCGGCAAGTCCGAGCGGGTGCGCGGCGGCGCCTGGCTCGAGGTCGAAATGCCGCAGGCGCCCGCGCCGGTGCAGGTGGTCGCGGAACCGGTCGAGGGCATGGAGATCGTGCACGACGACGATGACGTGGTCGTGATCGTCAAGCCGGTCGGCGTGGCCGCGCACCCGTCGCCGGGCTGGTCCGGCCCCACCGTCATCGGCGGCCTCGCCGCCGCCGGGTACCGGATCTCCACCTCCGGCGCCGCCGAGCGCCAGGGCATCGTGCACCGCCTGGACGTCGGCACCTCGGGTCTGATGGTGGTCGCCAAGTCGGAGCGGGCGTACACGTCGCTCAAGCGCCAGTTCAAGGAGCGCACGGTCGACAAGCGCTACCACACCCTGGTCCAGGGCCACCCGGACCCGACGAGCGGCACCATCGACGCCCCGATCGGCCGCCACCCCCAGCACGACTACAAGTGGGCGGTCACGGCCGAGGGCAAGCCCTCGGTGACCCACTACGACCTCATCGAGGCCTTCCGCGCCGCCTCCCTGCTGGACGTCAAGCTGGAGACGGGCCGCACCCACCAGATCCGCGTCCACATGGCCGCCCACCGCCACCCGTGCGTCGGCGACCTCACCTACGGCGCCGACCCGACCCTCGCCAAGCGGCTGCGCCTGACCCGCCAGTGGCTGCACGCCGTCCGCCTCGGTTTCGAGCACCCCGGCGACGGCACCTGGGTCGAGTTCGCGAGCGACTACCCGGAGGACCTCGGCAAGGCCCTCGACCAGGTCCGCGAGGAGACCTGGGCGTGAGCCCGGCCTACACCGTCCGGGTCGCCGAGGACCCCGCCGACCGCGAGGCCTGCTTCGCGGTCCGCAAGGCGGTCTTCGTGGTCGAGCAGGGCGTCGCCGAGGACATCGAGTACGACGCCTACGACGCCGTGGCCGTGCACGTGCTGGCGGTCCGCGAGGACGGGCTGCCGCTGGGCACCGGGCGGCTGCTGCACGGCGAGGCGGCGGCCGGGAAGACCGGCGGGGACCCGGCGGTGGGTTCCCTGGGACGGCTCGCCGTCTCGCGCGAGGCGCGCGGGCTCGGCGTCGGCGCCGCCCTGGTGCGCGCCATCGAGGACGCGGCACGCGCCCGTGGCCTCACGGCGGTGGACCTGCACGCCCAGACCCACGCCCTGGGGTTCTACGAGCGGCTCGGCTACGCGGCGTACGGCCCGGAGTTCCCGGACGCCGGCATACCGCACCGGGCGATGCGCCGGTCACTGTAGCGGCGGGCCCCACCGCGGGCGCGCGGGCCGGGACGGCCGGGGCGCGGGCGGCATGGCAGGCTTGAGGTCTGCCGTGTGATCGTCGACCCCCGGAGCGCCGTCCGTGGATCAGCTGGCTCTGTTGTTCGTCCTGCTGCTCGGGGCCCTGGTGAGCGTCCCGCTGGGGGAGCGGTTCGGGGTGCCGGCGCCGGTGCTGATGACCTTGTTCGGCGGGGCGCTGGCGGTGGCCGAGTTCGTGCCCAACGTGAACATCCCGCCCGACCTGATCCTGCCGGGGCTGCTGCCGCCCCTGCTCTACGCCGCCGTGCGCCGCACGTCCTGGCGGCAGTTCGCGGCCAACCTCCGGCCGATCTTCCTGCTGGCCGTGGCCCTGGTCTTCGTCACGACGGTGTGCGTGGCGTTCATGGCCAACGCGATCGTGCCCGGGCTGCCGATCGCGGCCGCCGTCGCGCTGGGCGCCCTGGTCGCGCCGCCCGACCCGGTCGCCGCGACCAGCGTCGCCGGACAGCTGGGGCTGCCGCGCCGCCTGGTGTCGATCCTGGAGGGCGAGGGCCTCTTCAACGACGTGACCGCGATCGTGCTGTACCACGTGGCGATCGCCGCGGCCGTGAGCGGCACGTTCTCGCCCTGGCGGGCCGGCCTGGACCTGGTGCTGTCCGCGGTCGTCGCGGTGGCCGTCGGCCTGGTGCTGGGCTGGGGCGCGAACAAGCTGATGGACCTGCTGGGCGACCCGACCCTGCAGATCGGCATGACCCTGCTGGTGCCGTACGCCTCCTACGTGCTCGCGGAGCGGCTGCACGGCTCCGGGGTGCTCGCCGTGCTCACCACGGCGCTCTTCCTCGCCGAGTACGCCTCGGACGCCGACGACGTGATGACCCGGCTCGCCGGGCACACCTTCTGGGACATCATCGACACCCTCGTCACGGGCGTCGCCTTCGGACTCATCGGCCTGGAGCTGCACAACGCCATCCGCACGGCCCAGGGGCGGTGGGGCGAGATGCTCGGCTGGGCGGCCGCCGTCGTGGGCGTGGTGGTCGTCGTACGGCTGCTGTGGCTGCTGCCGGCGACCTGGCTGACCAAACGGCTGCACGCCCGCCGGGACTACGACGAGGAGATCCCGGTGAGCTGGCGGGAGACCGTCGTGATGTGGTGGTCCGGGATGCGCGGGGTGGCCTCGGTGGCGCTGGCGCTGGCCGTGCCGCTGCGCACCGAGGACGGCTCCCCGTTCCCTGACCGGGACGAGATCATCTTCATCGCCTTCGGTGTGATCATCGTCACGCTGGTGCTGCAGGGGCTGACCCTGCCGTGGCTGGTGCGGCGGCTCGGCGTGCGGGCCGACTCCGAGCGGGAGAAGGAGTTCGAGAAGGAACTGGCGGTGCGGGCCGCGAAGGCGGCCAAGCGCCGGCTGCGGGAGATCGAGCAGGTGGAGGAGCTGCCCGAGGAGCTGTCCGAGCAGATGCTGCGGCGCGCCTTCGACATCGGGATCCGGATCAGCCCGGACATGGGGGAGGAGGAGCGGCGGGAGGCGCACCACCAGCGGGCCAGGCGGCTCAAGCGGGTGCGGCGCATCCAGAACGAGATGCTGAGCGCCGCCCGGCACGAGGTCCTGGCGGCGCGCAGCGAGCCCGGGGCGGATCCGGAGATCGTGGACCGGGTGCTGCGCCACCTCGACGTACGGAGTCTGCGCTGAGCACCCGGTCCCGGGCGGGCGGAACGAGCGGTGCGGCCGGTCAGCCGCGGCCGGTGCGCGGGAACTCGTAGGCCCTGCGCAGCGAGGCACCGTCGGGGGACGGGACGCGGTACGGCGGGAGCACCGCGTCCGCGGTGTTCACCCGGGGCAGCGCGTAGGGGTGCTCCGCGGACAGCCAGGCGATCATCTGCTCGCGGACCGTGACCCGCACCGTCCAGATGTCGTCCGCGTCCTTCGCGGTCACCAGGGCGCGCACCTGGATGGTGTTCGGGGTGGTGTCCGTCACCTGCAGGCCGTAGGCGCGGCCGTCCCAGGCCGGGCAGTGGCGCAGGATGTCGCGGAGCTTCTCGCGCATCGCCTCGATCGGCGCGCTGTGGTCGAGGTGCCAGTAGACGATCCCGGTCATCTGCGGGGTGCCGCGGGACCAGTTCTCGAAGGGCTTGGAGGTGAAGTACGACACGGGCATGGTGATCCGGCGCTCGTCCCAGGTCCGGACCGTCAGGAAGGTGAGGGTGATCTCCTCGACGGTGCCCCACTCGCCGTCGACCACGACGGTGTCGCCTATGCGCACCATGTCGCCGAAGGCGATCTGCAGCCCCGCGAACATGTTCGAGAGCGTCGACTGGGCGGCGACACCTGCGATGGCGGCGATGATGCCCGCCGAGGCCAGCAGGGAGGCGCCCGCCGCGCGCATCGCCGGGAACGTCAGCAGCATCGACGAGGCGGCCACGACGATGACGATCGCGGACACCACTCGCATGATCAGCTCCACCTGCGTGCGCACCCGGCGCACCCGGGCCGCGTCGCGGTGGGCGCGGGCGTAGCGGGTGTAGGTGGTCTCGACGATCGCCGCGGCGATCCGGATCACCAGCCAGGCGGCCGAGCCGATCAGCACCAGCGTCAGTGTCCGGCCGATGCCGACCTGGTGCCGCTCCAGCAGCTTCGCCTGGTCGTACGAGCCGCGCAGCATGGCGGCGCACAGCACGAGCTGGTACGGGATGCGGGCACGGCGTAGCAGCCCCCACAAGGGTGTGTCGTGATTGCGTTCGTCGGCCTTGCACAGCAGCCGGTCGGTGCCCCAGCCGATGGCCAGGGTCAGCAGCACCGTGCCGCCGAGCACGATCAGGGGGCGGAGTACGTTCTCCATGCCTCCGCTCCTAACCGGCGCGCGGAGGCCTTGAACATGTGAGTTCGGCGGGTTCCTGGGTACGGCGGCACCGGCACTGTCGTAGCCGGCTGGCACCATGGCCTCATGAACATCATGCTCTTTCACTCGACCTACGGGCTCAGGCCCGCGGTGCGCGAGGCCGCGGACCGGCTGCGCGCGGCGGGCCACGAGGTGTGGACGCCGGACCTCTTCGAGGGGCACACGTGCGACACCGTCGAGGCGGGCATGGAGTTCAAGGAGCGGATCGGCAAGGAGGAGCTGCTCAAGCGGGCCGTGCTGGCGGCGGCGCCGTACTCCGACCGGGGGCTGGTGTACGCCGGGTTCTCGCTCGGTGCCTCCATCGCCCAGACCCTGGCGCTCGGTGACGACAACGCGCGCGGGCTGCTGCTCCTGCACGGCACGTCGGACATCGCGCCGAACGCGCAGGTGGACGAGCTGCCGGTGCAGCTGCACGTGGCCGAGCCGGACCCGTTCGAGACGGACGACTGGCTGAGCGCCTGGTATCTGCAGATGGGCCGGGCGGGCGCCGATGTGGAGATCTACCGGTACGCCGGGGCCGGGCACCTCTACACCGACCCCGGACTGCCGGACTACGACGAGGAGGCCGCCGAGGCCACCTGGCGGGTGGCGCTCGGCTTCCTCGAGTCGCTCGGCTGAGCGGTTGCAGCCGGGCGGTTACACCGGGTCGTAGGTCCGCTCGATCTTCTGCGTGCCGCTGCGCGTGCGGTAGGAGCGCACCCAGCTGGAGGTGGCGTTCGCGTCGGCGCGGTCGGACAGGACGTAGTAGTCCATCTGGGCGCGCTCGGCGGTGATGTCCAGCACGCCGTAGCCGTGCCGGTCGGTGTCCACCCAGTGGACGTGCCGGTTGGCGGCCTTGATGACCGGCGCGGCGACCGCGGAGACCGTGCCCTCGGGCACCTTCACGATGTCGTCCAGGTTGTCGGAGGTCACCGAGGTCACCACGAACTCGGTGGCCGCCGACGCCGACAGCGGGTAGGTGCCCGCGTCCACCGGCACGTCGTTGGCCCACGCCATGTGGATGTCACCGGTCAGGAAGACGGTGTTCCCGATGGCGTTGGAGCGCAGGTGGGTCAGCAGCTCGCGGCGGTCGTCGGTGTAGCCGTCCCACTGGTCGGTGTTGGCGGCGATGCCCTCCTGCGGAAGACCCAGCAGCTTGGCGAGCGGTTTGAACAGGTCGGCGGAGAGGGAGCCGAAGGAGAACGGCGAGATCATCACCGAGTTGCCGACCAGCCGCCACCGGGTGTCGGAGGCCTTCAGGCCCGCCTTCAGCCAGTCGAGCTGGGCGCGTCCGGTGAGCGTGCGGTCCGGGTCGTCCACCGAGCCGCTCGCCGTGGACGCCTGCTGGGAGCGGAAGGAGCGCAGGTCCAGCAGGGACAGGTCGGCGAGTTTGCCGAAGCGCAGCCGCCGGTAGGTGGTGCCGGCGACGGCCGGGCGGACCGGCATCCACTCGAAGTAGGCCTGCTTGGCGGCGGCCTGACGGGCCGTCCAGGTGCCCTCGGCGCCCTCGGTGTGGTTGACCGCGCCGCCCGACCAGGCGTTGTCGGCGAACTCGTGGTCGTCCCAGATCGCGATGACCGGCGCCTTCAGGTGCAGGGCCTGGAGGTCGGGGTCGGTCTTGTACCTGGCGTGCCGGATCCGGTAGTCGGCGAGGGTGAGGATCTCGTTGGCCGGCGCGTGCGGGCGGACGACCTTGCCGCGGTTGGCGTACTCGCCGGACTTGTACTCGTAGATGTAGTCGCCGAGATGCAGCCAGGCGTCCAGGTCGTTGCGCGCGGCGAGGTGGCGGTAGGCGGAGAACCAGCCCGCCTCCCAGTTGGCGCAGGAGACCACGCCGAAGCGCAGGGAGGGGACGGCCGCGTCCGCCGCCGGCGCGGTGCGGGTGCGCGCCACCGGGGAGTCGGTGCCGCCGGCCGAGAAGCGGAACCAGTAGTCGGTGGCCGGCTCCAGGCCGCGGATGTCGGCCTTCACGGTGTGGTCGGAGGCGGCCGTCGCGGTGGTGGAGCCCTTGGCGACGACGGTGGTGAACGCCTTGTCCCTGGCGACGGTCCAGCTGACCTCGGTGTCCGGGCCGAGCCCGGAGCCGGGTATCGCCTCCGGAGTCGGGGTCACCCGGGTCCACAGCAGGACGCCGTCGGGCAGCGGGTCGCCGGAGGCGACGCCGTGCAGGAAGGCGGGGGCGTCCGTGGCGGCGCGGGCCGGCAGCGCGGCGGCCAGCGGGCCGGCCAGGACAGCGGTCGCCGCCGCGGCCTTGACGACCGTACGGCGGCGGGGGGAAAGCGAGCCGAGGTTCTGGGAGGCCTCGGACGATCTGTATCGACTGGTCACGGACGATCAGGTTACTGATCGGTACGCGCGAGGGCGGGCGAACCGGCAAAAGTTCGCCCGCCCTTTGACGGATTGTCGGCTCAGCCCTTGAGGGCCGCCTCCAGCGCGGTGTTGAACTCGGCTGCCGACATGGGCGCGTTCTTGCCGTCGGAGCCCGTCAGCTTCTTGCCGTCCATCTTCAGCGTCGGGGTGCCCGAGATGCCGTCCCTGTTGAAGATCTTGGACTCCTCCAGCGCCCACCGGTCGTAGGTGCCGTCCTTCACCGCCTTCTGGAACGCCGCGTTCCCCTTCAGGGCGGGGACCGTGTCGGCGATCCGGATCAGATAGGCGTCGTCCTTGAACGTGTCGGTGGTCTCCGCGGGGTGCCACTTCTTCGTGTACATCGCGGACTTGTACTCGAGGAAGGCCTCGGGGCTGACGTCGAGCGCGGCGCCCAGGGCGCTGAGCGCGTTCCTGGAGCCCTCACCGGTCAGGTTCCGGTCCAGGAAGGTGGCGCCGACGTACTGGATCTTGAACTTGCCGGCGTCCAGGTCCTTCTTGATGGTCGGGCCGACCGCCTGCTCGAAGTCGGCGCAGACCGGGCAGCGCGGGTCCTCGTACATCACCAGGGTCTTCTTGGCGCTGCTCTTGCCGAGGACGATCGTCGTGCCGTCCTTGCCCGTGGTGTGGGCCGGCTTGACGAGCTTGTCCTTCTTGGCGGCCTCCCAGTAGGCGGGCTTGTTCGCCTGGACGACGGCCCAGCCGATGCCGCCGGCCGCGGCCAGGACGCCGACCACCGAGGCGGCCACGATCAGCTGGCGCCTGACCTTGGCGCGCTTGGCCTGCCGCTCGCGCTCCTGGCGCAGCCGCTCCCGGGCCGCCGTCTTCGCCGCCTGGCTGTTCCGCTTGCTCATGTTGGTGATCTCCATAGGGGACGCGCACACGTCGTACGCGGGATACGTGTGGGGGACTGATCGTGCTCAGCTGCCGTCCGCCGCGGGACGGCCGTCGCTCAGGCGAAGGCCGGCGCGGTGGCGGCGGGGGCGGAGCACGGCGGTCCACGCCGTCCCAGGGAGTGCACGAGGAGCCGGTCGCGGGCGGTGGCGCGGCGCGGGGCCGGGCGGGCCGGCCGGCGGTCCGGCAGCGGCCGTGCGGCGACCGCGGCCACCGCGAGCAGCAGCGGCCGGAAGGTGGTGGCGGCGACCGCGCGCAGCAGCTGGGTCAGTGCCCGCTCGCCCCGGCGCAGCCAGGCGGCGGCGAGCAGCCCCACGCCGATGTGCGCGGCCAGCAGCAGCCAGGCCGCGGCCGGGCTGGCGTGGGCGAGCAGCGCGCCCGCGCGGTCGGTGGCGCCGGTCATCCGGGCCAGCGGGGTACCCACCCGGCCCTCGCACAGCACGTCCAGGCCGACCGCCCGCAGCGGACCGGCGACCGGGCCGCCCGCCCGGCCGTAGCAGGTGTGCTGGCCGGTGGTGAACACCGTGTCGGCGGCCAGCTCCAGCGGGATCAGCAGGGCCGCGATCCGGCCGAAGCCGCGCTCCCGGCCCGCCAGCGCGTACGCCGTGACGAACACCCCGGCGGCGACCGCGCCCACGGTCGCCAGCGGCAGCGGAGCACGGGACAGCAGGACGTGCGACGCGGTGCTGAGCGTCACGACGAAGGCCGTGAACAGCGCCGCGCGCACGGCTCTGAGCTGGGTCCCGGATATGTCCATAGCGAGAGAAGAGTCTGTCACGTACGCGGGTAAGGGACCCCTAAAGGGTGCCTGTGAACCCGCGTTGGTCACAGCCCCGGAATCCGGCCGTTGCGGAACAGGTCGAGGAAGATCTGGTGGTCCGCACGCGCGCGTGCGCCGTAGCCGTGCGCGAAGTCCACCAGCAGGGGCGCGAAGCCCTCCTCGTCGGCCGCGAGCGCCGCGTCGATGGCCCGCTCGGTGGAGAACGGCACCAGCGACTCGCCGGAGGTGTCGTCCGCCGCCGCGTGCATCGTGGCGGTGGCCCGGCCCAGGTCGGCGACGACGGCCGCGATCTCCTCCGGATCGTCGATGTCGTCCCAGGCCAGGTCCACGGCGTACGGCGAGACCTCGGCGACCAGCTGGCCCGCGCCGTCCAGCTCGGTCCAGCCCAGCCACGGGTCGGCGTGCGCCTGCAGGGCGCGCTGGGAGATCACCGTGCGGTGGCCCTCGTGCTGGAAGTACTCCGCGATGGCCGGATCCGTGATGTGCCGGGACACGGCCGGGGTCTGGGCCTGCTTGATGTAGATCACGACATCGTTCTCCAGGGCGTCGCTGTGGCCCTCCAGGAGGATGTTGTACGACGGCAGGCCCGCCGAGCCGATGCCGATGCCCCGGCGGCCCACGACGTCCTTCACCCGGTACGAGTCCGGGCGGGCCAGGGAGGAGTCCGGCAGGGTCTCCAGATAGCCGTCGAAGGCCGCCAGGACCTTGTACCGGGTGGCCGCGTCCAGCTCGATGGAGCCGCCGCCCGGGGCGAAGCGGCGCTCGAAGTCACGGATCTCGGTCATCGAGTCCAGCAGTCCGAACCGGGTCAGCGCGCGGGCGTCACGCAGCGCGTCCAGCAGCGGACCCTGCGCGGTGTCCAGCGTGAACGGCGGCACCTCGTCCCGCTTGGCGCCCGTGGCCAGGGCGCGGATGCGCTCGCGGTAGGCGGCGGCGTAGACCGTCACCAGCTCGGTGATCTGGGCGTCGCTCAGCGCCTTCGCGTACCCGATGAGCGCGACGGACGCCGCGAAGCGCTTGAGGTCCCAGGTGAACGGGCCGACGTAGGCCTCGTCGAAGTCGTTGACGTTGAAGACCAGGCGGCCGTTGGAGTCCATGTACGTGCCGAAGTTCTCGGCGTGCAGATCGCCGTGGATCCACACGCGCGAGGTGCGGTCGTCCAGGTACGGTCCGCCGCGCTTCTCCGCGTCGAGGTCGTGGTAGAAGAGGCACGCCGTGCCCCGGTAGAACGCGAAGGCCGAGGCCGCCATCTTGCGGAACTTCACCCGGAACGCGGCCGGGTCGGCGGCCAGGAGCCGGCCGAAGGCGGTGTCGAAGACGGCGAGGATCTCCTCGCCGCGCTGCTCCTCGTCGAGCTGGGGGACCGACATCGCGGGGTGCCTCCTGGTGCATTGCCTGTACGACAGCGTTTCTGCCGTACCCAACGCATGAAGGTACGCGGAGGTGCCCGGCCCGTGTCAGTGGCGAGGCATAGACTTCGACGCTGACCCCCAGAACCGTCCGCCCGCCGTCGCCGAGTGTTTCCCCCGGAGGCCTCACCGTGTCAAAGCCGCCCTTCACGCACCTGCACGTCCACACCCAGTACTCGCTGCTGGACGGTGCCGCGCGGCTGAAGGACATGTTCAACGCGTGCAACGAGATGGGCATGACGCACATCGCCATGTCCGACCACGGCAACCTCCACGGCGCGTACGACTTCTTCCATTCCGCGAAGAAGGCCGGAATCACCCCGATCATCGGGATCGAGGCGTATGTCGCCCCTGAGTCCCGGCGCAACAAGCGCAAGATCCAGTGGGGCCAGCCGCACCAGAAGAAGGACGACGTCTCCGGTTCCGGTGGTTACACCCACAAGACGATGTGGGCCGTGAACAGGACCGGCCTGCACAACCTCTTCCGGCTCTCCTCGGACGCCTACGCCGAGGGCTGGCTGCAGAAGTGGCCCCGGATGGACAAGGAGACCATCGCCCAGTGGTCCGAGGGCATCGTCGCCTCCACCGGCTGCCCCTCCGGCGAGGTGCAGACCCGGCTGCGCCTCGGCCACTTCGACGAGGCCCTGAAGGCCG
>NZ_JBEYXJ010000151.1:0-16166 GCF_040645015.1 Streptomyces sp. NPDC046881
GCCCCGGCGGCCGGCGCCGGCGCAGCGGCGTCCTGCGTCGCGGGGTCCTGCGTCGCGGGGTCCTGCGTCGCGGGGTCCTCGCGGTGGGGTGCTTCCGCCGTGGCCACCGCGCGGAGGGCCGTGAGCAGCGGCGCCACCGCGGGCTCGTGCCGCAGGGGCAGGTCGTCGCCGTCGATGTCCAGCGGGACGCCGGCGGCGGTCAGGGCACGGCGGAGGGTGGGCAGGCGGGAGCCGGCGCGCACCAGGACGGCCATGTCGCTCCAGGGGACGCCGTCCTCCAGGTGCGCGCGGCGCAGCAGGTCCGCGATGTTGTCCAGTTCCGCGCCGGGTGTCGGGTAGGTGTGCACCTCGACCCGGCCGCCGTCGCGTACGGCGGCCGGCTCCCGGTGGGCGCGGACCTTGTCGGCGGGCAGCCGGGGCAGCGGCATGCGCCGGGTGATCAGGCGGGTCGCGGCCAGCAGGGCGGCGCCGGAGCGGCGGGAGGTGCGCAGCACCTCGACGGGGGCGGGGCGGCCGTCCGCGCGCGGGAAGGCGGCCGGGAAGTCGAGGATGCCGTTCACGTCGGCGCCCCGGAAGGCGTAGATCGACTGGTCGGGGTCGCCGAAGGCGACGAGGGTGCGGCCCCCTCCGGCCAGGGCGTGCAGCAGCCGGACCTGGGCGGGGTCGGTGTCCTGGTACTCGTCGACGTACACGGCGTCGTACTGGGCCGCGAGGCGTGTGGCGGTCTCGGGGCGGCGGGCGATGAGGACCGCGCGGTGGACCAGTTCCGCGTAGTCGATCACGCCTTGGAGGTCGAGGGTGTCGAGGTACTCGGCGAGGAACGCGGCTGCGGCCCGCCAGTCGGGGCGCCCGATGCGGCGCGCGAAGGCGTCCAGGGCGTCCGGGCCGAGGCCCAGTTCGCGGCTGCGGGCGAGGACGGCGCGGACCTCGTCGGCGAACCCGCGCGTGGTCAGGCAGGCGCGCAGTTCGTCGGGCCAGCGCACGTGGGTCAGGCCGAGCCGTTCCAGCTCGGGCTGGCCGGCGAGCAGCTCGCGGACGGCGACGTCCTGCTCGGGGCCGGAGAGCAGGCGCAGCGGCTGGGTGAACCGGTCGCTGTCCTGGTGGGCGCGGACCAGCGCGTAGCAGTACGAGTGGAAGGTGGTCGCCCTGGGTGCGCGGGCGGCGCCCATGCGCAGGGCCATGCGGTCGCGCAGGTCGACGGCGGCCTTGCGGCTGAACGTCAGCACGAGGATCCGCTCGGGGTCGACGCCCCGGGCGATCCGCGCGGCCACGGACTCGACCAGGGTGGTGGTCTTGCCGGTGCCGGGGCCGGCGAGGACCAGCAGCGGTCCGCTCCGGTGGTCAACCACCGTGCGCTGTGCCGCGTCCAGAGGAGGGGGGTCCACGACGGCCGGCGGGGTACGGACCAGTCGGTAAGCGCCACGGCTCCCCTGCCGTACCGGGAGGTGCGGCAGGCGCCTGGTGGAGGAAGAGGAGCTCACGTGGTTGGCCGGTCCTGGTGGGTGTGCTGGCGGACGTGCGGTCAGGCGCGCGAGGCGGTGACCGCGGGGTGAGGGGGACACGTGCCGCCGACGCTACGCCGCCGCTCCGGGCGGAAGCAGGGCTTCCGGTCGTTCCCTCGGGGCGCTCGGACCACGCGTGTCCCACACCCCTCGAACGTACGGCATGCCACGGACGTCCCCCGCGTCCCCCGAACGGAGCACGGGTCCGTCCCGGCGGAATCCGATGGCGGAAGCTGTCAGATGTGACCCTCCCCGTCCGCGTCACCGTCCCACCGGGCCCGCCGCATGTCGAGCCGCGGCAGATGCCCCTCGGTGCTCCTGCCGGCCTGCTTCAGCGGCGTGCCCTCCGCGCGGTAGTGGGCGAGCGCGCGCAGCTCGTGTCCGGGCAGCAGCACGCCGTCGGCGCGCACCACACGCCACCAGGGGACGGCACCGCCGTAGAGGGCCATCACCCGGCCCACCTGGCGGGGGCCTCCCTCCGCGAGCCACTCGGCGACATCGCCGTACGTCATGACCCGGCCCGGCGGAATCCGCTCGGCGACGTCGAGGACCCGCTCGGCGTACTCCGGCAGCGCGTCCGCGTACCCCGCGCGGGCGTCTTCGGGAGGGCTCTGCTCGCTCATTCCCCCCATCCTGCCGCACCCCGCGGGCGTCCCGGCGGGGTGCGCGGGGAACGGCCGTCTCGCCCCCGGACGTTCCTTCGGGCAGACTGTGCGCCCGCGCATCCGGACCCTGATGCCCGTGTGTGTCGGTGGGGCATGCCACCATCGTGCGGGCGGTGACTGGTGATACGAGACCGAGAAGAGACCACGAAGGAGCAGGGCGTGCACCCCGATGGAGCGGCGGGCACCCCTGACGCCTCCGCGCGCCCCGGCCCCGCCCGTGCGGACGAGGGCGGCACCGGCGCGCATCACGAAGACACCGGCCCGCGCGAGAACGACGGCACGCGCACGCGGGAAGGCGGACCCGAGACTCGCGAGGCCGACGGCACGCGCGCGCGAGAAGACGACGAGCCGCGCGAGAACGACGGCACACGCGCGCGTGGCAGCGGCGCGGATGCCGCCGAAGAGGCGCCCGGCCGGGAGAACGCGCGCCCGGACGGCCTCGCGTGCGCCGACGACGACCCCCACGCCGAGGAGGTGGAGGGCGACGAACCGCTGCTCCCCGCGCGCGTGCACCGGCCCTCCGACCTCATGCGGCTCTTGGTCGGCGTGCTCGCCATCGTGGTGCTGCTGGCGATCGCCGCGTTCGCGCACGGCACCACCTCGGGCCTCGAACAGGACATCAACAAGGGCACCGGGCAGGCCCCGGACCTGCTGATCAAGATCGCGGGGCTGGCGTCCAGCATCGCGATCCTGCTGGTGCCGGTCGCCTTCGCGATCGAACGGCTGATCAAACGGGACGGCCTGCGCATCGCCGACGGCGTCCTCGCGGCCGTCCTGGCCCACGGAGTGACACTCGCCACCGACCTGTGGGTCGCCCGGGCCGCCCCGGACTCCATCCAGGAGGCGCTCACCCAGCCCTCGCCGGGTGACATCCACGCCCTGACCGACCCGGTGCACGGCTATCTGGCGCCCGTGATCGCCTACATGACGGCCGTCGGCATGTCCCGCAGACCCAGATGGCGCGCGGTGCTGTGGATCGTGCTGCTCCTCGACGCGTTCTCGATGCTGGTCACCGGCTACACGACCCCGTTCTCGATCATCCTGACGGTCCTGATCGGCTGGACCATCGCCTACGGCACGCTGTACGCGGTCGGCTCCCCCAACGTGCGCCCCACCGGGCAGACCCTGATGGCGGGCCTCCGGCACGTCGGCTTCCACCCCGTCAGCACGGCCCGCGAGGAGGCCGTGGAGACGGAGAACGGCGACCGGGGCCGGCGCTATTTCGTCACCCTGGAGGACGGCCCGCCGCTGGACGTCACGGTCGTCGACCGGGAACAGCAGGCGCAGGGCTTCTTCTACCGCGCTTGGCGCAACCTGACCCTGCGCGGCTTCGCCACCCGCTCCAGCCTCCAGTCGCTGCGCCAGGCACTGGAGCAGGAGGCGCTGCTGGCGTACGCGGCGATCGCGGCCGGCGCCAACGCGCCCAAGCTGATCGCCACCTCCGAGCTCGGCCCCGACGCGGTCATGCTCGTCTACGAGCACACCGGCGGGCGCACCCTGGACTCGCTGGCCGACGAGGACATCACCGACGAGCTGCTGCGCAACACCTGGCACCAGGTCCGGGCGCTGCAGTCCCGGCGCATCGCGCACCGCAGGCTGGCCGGAGACGCGATCCTGGTGGATCGTTCCGGCAGGGTGATCCTCACGGAACTGCGCGGCGGCGAGATCGCGGCCGGCGATCTGCTGCTGCGCATGGACGTCGCCCAGCTGGTCACCACGCTCGGCCTGCGGGTCGGCGCCGAGCGGGCGGTGGCCTCGGCGGTCGGGGTGCTCGGCCCGGACGCGGTCGCCGACTGCCTGCCGATGCTCCAGCCGATCGCGCTGACGCGCTCCACGCGCGCGACGCTGCGCCGGCTGGCCCGGGAGCGGGCCCAGCGCGAACGCGAGGCGGTCCTGGAGGCCTCCCGGCAGGCCAAGCTGGCCCGCGCGGAGGAGGCATCCGAGACGGCCGCGCCCGTCCTGCACAAGCCCGACAAGAAGACGGTCCGCGCCGAGCAGCGCGCTGAGAAGCGGGCCATCGACGAGGCCCTCGAAGAGGCCCGCGAGGAGGATCTGCTCACCCAGATCCGGCACCAGGTGCTGCGGATCAGGCCGCAGGCGCCCGTGGAACCGGCCCGCCTGGAGCGCGTCCGGCCGCGCACGCTGATCAGCTTCATCGCCGGTGCGATCGGCGCCTACTACCTGCTGACGCAGCTCACCCACATCGAGTTCGGCACGCTGTTCGCGCAGGCCCAATGGGGCTGGGTGATCGCCGCGGTGCTGTTCTCCGCGCTCAGTTACGTCGCCGCGGCGATGGCCCTGCTGGGCTTCGTGCCGGAGCGGGTGCCGTTCCCGCGGACCGTGGCGGCGCAGGTCGCCGGGTCGTTCGTGAAGATCGTGGCACCGGCCGCGGTCGGCGGTGTGGCCCTGAACACGCGCTTCCTGCAGCGCGCCGGGGTGCGTCCGGGGCTCGCGGTGGCGAGCGTCGGCGCCTCGCAGCTGTTCGGGCTCGGCTGCCACATCCTGATGCTGCTGTCGTTCGGCTACCTGACCGGCACCGAGAAGACCCCGTCGCTGTCGCCGTCCCGCACGGTCATCGCGGGCCTGCTGACCGTGGCCGTCCTGGTCCTCGTGGTCACCTCGGTGCCGTTCCTGCGCAAATTCGTCGTCACGCGCGTGAGGTCGCTGTTCGCCGGCGTCGTACCGCGCATGCTCGACGTGCTGCAGCGGCCCCAGAAGCTCGTCACCGGCATCGGCGGCATGCTCCTGCTGACCGCCTGCTTCGTGATGTGCCTGGACGCCTCCATCCGGGCCTTCGGCGACGGATCGGTGTCGCTCAGCATCGCCAGCGTCGCCGTCGTCTTCCTCGCCGGCAACGCGCTCGGCTCCGCCGCGCCCACACCCGGCGGCGTGGGCGCGGTCGAGGCGACCCTCACCGTCGGTCTGATCGCGGTGGGGCTGCCCAAGGAGGTCGCCGCCCCGGCCGTGCTGCTGTTCCGGCTGCTGACGCTGTGGCTGCCGGTCCTGCCGGGCTGGCTGGCCTTCAACCACCTCAGCCGCAAGGGAGCCCTGTAGGCGCCCCGCCGGGAGCCGTAGCTCGTACGGACCGCGCCCGGCGCGCGCCCCGGCGTGCACGACCCCACGATGGGGGTATGGCGATCCCCTCCCGGCTGCGCGCCGCCGCGCTGACCACCACCGCTGTGCTGCTCTCCGCTGCGCTGGCCGGCTGCGGCGGCAGCGCGAAGGACGGGGATCTCACGACCCAGCAGCTGGACTGGAAGGACTGCCCGGCCCCCTCGGAGGCGGAGGGCGGCGGGAGCGCCCCGTCGCCACTGCCGAACGGCAGCAAGTGGCAGTGCGCGACCATGAAGGCACCGCTGGACTGGAGCCGGCCGAAGGGCGACACGATCGACATCGCCCTGATCCGCGCGCAGGCCAGCGGGCCCGCGAGCCGACGGATCGGCTCGCTCGTGTTCAACTTCGGCGGCCCGGGCGGCAGCGGCGTCACCACGCTGCCCGCGTTCGGCTCCGACTACACCGCCCTGGGCACCCGCTACGACCTGGTCAGCTTCGACCCGCGCGGGGTCGGCCGCAGCGCACCGGTGGAGTGCGAGAGCGACGCCCAGCTCGACGATTACTTCCAGCAGGACGCGACCCCGGACGACAGCGCCGAACGCGCCCAGTTCCTGGCACGCACCCGGCAGTTCAACGCGGCCTGCGAGAAGAACTCCAAGAAGATCCTGCCGCACGTGCGGACCACGGACGCGGCCCGCGACATGGACCTGATGCGCCAAGTCCTCGGCGACGACAAGCTGCACTACTTCGGCATCTCTTACGGCACCGAACTCGGCGGCGTCTACGCCCACCTCTTCCCCCGGCACGTCGGCCGGACCGTCCTCGACGCCGTCGTGGACCCCACCCAGTCCCCGGAGCAGAGCGCCCTCGGCCAGACCCGGGGCTTCCAGCTCGCGCTCGACAACTTCGCGCAGGACTGCACCTCGAAGGCCACGGAATGCCCGATCGGCAGCACCGAGCAGGAGGTCAAGGACCGCATCGCGCAACTCCTCGCAGACCTGGAGAAGAAGCCGATCCCCGGCATCTTCCCGCGCCAGCTGACCCAGACCGCCGCCACCAACGGCATCGCGCAGTCCCTGTACTCGAAGGACTTCTGGGAGTACCTCACCGAGGGGCTGGAGCAGGCCTACGACGGCGACGGCAAGATCCTCATGCTGCTGTCCGACTCGATGAACGGCCGCAGCGAGAACGGCGAGTACAGCAACCTCGCCGCAGCCAACACCGCCATCAACTGCTCCGACGATAAGCAGCGCTACGACACGGGCTACGTCCAGCAGAAGCTGCCCGAGTTCCGCGCCGCCTCCCCGCTGTTCGGCGACTCCCTGGCCTGGGGCATGCTGAACTGCACCGACTGGGCGGTGCCGGGCGCCGCCGACCACCCCGACGTCAGCGCACCGGGATCGGCACCCCTCCTCGTCATCGGCAACACCGGCGACCCGGCCACGCCGTACCAGGGCGCGAAGAAGATGGTGGACGCGCTCGGCAAGGGCGTCGGCGTCGAGCTGACGTACAAGGGCCAGGGACACGGCTCGTACGACAGCAAGAACAGGTGCGTGCAGAGCGCGGTGAACGCCTACCTGCTGGACGGGAAGGTGCCGAAAGCCGGCACGGTCTGCTCCTGAGAGACCTCCCGACAGTCACCGACGACCGGGAGAAACAGCAGGTCAGAGGGTTATCCACAGGCCGCCCCGGGCCGGTGCCGATGCGCCTACGATGGCCTGAACGCCCGGCGCGGCACGATGCGGCGGGCCTGTCAGGGGGGTGCGCATGATGCGATTCCTGCGGTGGACGGCCGCGGTGGCGGCAGGGCTGCTGCTGGCCGGCTGCGGCGGCTCGTCCGGCGGGAACGGCGACAGGGACGAGGGCAAGGGGACCGACACGGCTCCCCCGTCGGCGACGCGATCCCCGGCCACAGCGTCCTCGACGGACCTCCCGTCCTCCCTCACCTCCCAGCACCTCGACTGGCGGCGCTGCGAGGCCACCGGGAACTCCTCCGCGCCGGGCGACGCCTGGCGGTGCGCGACCCTCCAGGTGCCGCTGGACTGGTCCAAGCCGGACGGCAGGACGATCGGTCTCGCCCTCATCCGCGCGCGGGCCACCGGCGGGGACCGCATCGGCTCGCTGCTGTTCAACTTCGGCGGCCCCGGCGGCTCCGGCGTGTCGACGATGCCGTACTTCGCGGACTCCGTCTCCGCACTCCACGAGCGCTACGACCTGGTGAGCTGGGACCCGCGCGGGGTCGGCGCGAGCCAGGGCGTGCGCTGCCGCGGCGACCGGGAGATCGAGGCCGCCGAGTCGGTGGACGCCACACCCGACACCCCGGCCGAGGAGCAGGCGTACTTCCGGGACGCCACCGACTTCGGCAAGGGCTGCCGGAAGGCCGCCGGAGCGCTGCTGGCCCATGTGTCCACCACCGACACCGCACGCGACATGGACCTGATGCGCCAGGTCCTCGGCGACGACAAGCTGCACTACTTCGGCATCTCCTACGGCACCGAACTCGGCGGCGTCTACGCCCACCTCTTCCCGCGGCGGGTGGGCCGGCTGGTCCTCGACGCGGTGGTCGACCCGACCGCCGACACGGTGGGCCACGCCGAGAACCAGGCCCGCGGCTTCCAACGGGCCCTGGACGACTACCTCACGTCCACCGGCCAGGACCCCGAGCAGGGCACCCGGCAGATAGCCGATCTGCTCACACGGCTCGACGCCGAGCCGCTGCCGGCGTCCTCCGGGCGGAAGCTGACCCAGACGCTCGCGGTCACCGGGATCATCCTGCCGCTGTACAGCGAGTCGATGTGGCCGAGACTGACCGGCGCCCTGAAGTCGGCGCAGAAGGGCGACGGTTCGGAGCTGCTGGCGCTCGCCGACCAGTACAACGACCGGGACGCCTCGGGCCGTTACGGCACGACGTCCCACTCCCAGCGGGTCATATCCTGCCTGGACGACAGACAGCGGCCGACGCTCGCCGAGACGCGGCGGCGGCTGGCGGAGTTCGAGCGGATCTCGCCGGTGTTCGGGGACTACCTGGGCTGGGACACGGCCGGCTGGTGCCACGACTGGCCGGTGCCGGGCCAGTACGACACCCCGGAGGTCAGCGCGCCGGGCGCGGCACCGATCCTGCTCGTCGGCACCACCGGCGACCCGGCCACCCCGTACGAGGGCACCCGCAGAATGGCCGGTGAACTGGGCCGGGGCGTGGGCGTCGAACTCACCTGGAAGGGCGAGGGACACGGCGCGTACGGCAACGGGAGCGACTGCGTCGACTCGACGGTGGACGCCTACCTGCTGAAGGGAGCGGTACCGAAGGACGGCACGACCTGCTCCTGACGCGGACGCGGGCTCCGGCGACTGGTGGCGACGGCCTCAGCCCGATCACGGCCGTGACAGACCTCGTGGCCCTCTCGCCGTACCGCACCCGGCGCTGCCGTCGACGCACGCCTCGCTGCCGGTAGGCTCACCCGCCCGCCGCCGGCGAAGAGGAGGAGTGTCATGGAGCTGTCGCCGTCGACGCTGAACCGTCTCGCGAACAGCATCCCCGGGGCGGGTCCGGCGGCTGGAGGCATCGCCTATGCGGTGCAGACCGACGACACCCTTCCGCGACTCGCGGCCTGCCTCGCCGTGATCGGGTCCACGGTGCTCGCCATCCGGGGATACCGGCTCGGCGTGAGGTGCCAGGACGCGACACTGATAGTCCGTGGATATCTGCGCACGCGTGTGATCGCCCGGGAAAGCATCACAGGGATCACGGACTTCCCGGCGGTCAGATGGACGACTCACCAGGGGCGCAAGCGATGGACCCCCATCACGGCGTTCATGACGACCACGGACGAAATCTCCGCCACCCGGCTCCACAAAGAGCACGCCCTCGGAAAACTGCAACGTTGGGCGCGCCCGTAAAAGCGTGACCCAGCTCCAGCCGGACGCCTCGCTCAGGTCATGGCCTCCAACGCCTTGAGCTTGCTGAGCTGTGGGCGGCATGGGTGAGAGCAACGACAGAAGCCCACGGCATCCGACCAGGTCAGAGCCGCGGGCTTCGTCAGTCTCGCTGGTGGGCGGGACCCGTGATCAGTAGACCGGCTTGTGCGGTTCGATCTGGTTGACCCAGCCGATGACGCCGCCGCCGACGTGGACCGCGTCGGAGAAGCCCGCGGACTTCAGGACCGCGAGGACTTCCGCACTGCGGACACCCGTCTTGCAGTGCAGGACGATCTTCTTGTCCTGCGGGAGGCCCTCGAGGGCGGTGCCCAGGAGGAACTCGTTCTTCGGGATCAGCCTGGCGCCCGGGATGGAGACGATCTCGTACTCGTTCGGCTCGCGGACGTCGATGATGTCGATGTTCTCGCCGTCGTCGATCCACTCCTTGAGCTGCTTCGGAGTGATCGTCGCGCCGGCGGCCGCCTCCTGGGCCTCCTCGGAGACGACGCCGCAGAAGGCCTCGTAGTCGATGAGCTCGGTGACGGTCGGGTTCTCGCCGCAGACCGCGCAGTTCGGGTCCTTGCGGACCTTGACCTGGCGGTACTGCATCTCCAGGGCGTCGTAGATCATCAGGCGGCCGACCAGCGGCTCACCGATGCCGGCGAGGAGCTTGATGGCCTCGTTGACCTGGATGGAGCCGATGGATGCGCACAGCACGCCCAGGACGCCGCCCTCGGCGCAGGAGGGGACCATGCCGGGGGGCGGGGGCTCCGGGTAGAGGCAGCGGTAGCAGGGGCCGTGCTCGGACCAGAAGACCGAGGCCTGGCCGTCGAAGCGGTAGATCGAGCCCCACACGTACGGCTTGTTCAGCAGCACGCAGGCGTCGTTGACCAGGTAGCGGGTCGCGAAGTTGTCGGTGCCGTCGACGATCAGGTCGTACTGGCTGAAGATCTCCATCACGTTGTCGGCTTCCAGCCGCTCCTCGTGAAGGATCACGTTCACGTACGGGTTGATGCCCTTGACGCTGTCGCGAGCGGACTCGGCCTTGGAGCGGCCGATGTCGGACTGGCTGTGGATGATCTGGCGCTGCAGGTTCGACTCGTCGACCTCGTCGAACTCCACGATGCCGAGGGTGCCCACGCCCGCGGCGGCCAGGTACATCAGCGCCGGCGAGCCCAGGCCGCCGGCGCCCACACAGAGCACCTTGGCGTTCTTCAGCCGCTTCTGCCCGTCCATGCCCACATCGGGGATGATCAGGTGGCGGGAGTACCTGCGGACCTCGTCTACGGTGAGCTCAGAAGCCGGCTCGACCAGGGGTGGCAGCGACACGGGGACTCCGTTGGTCGGTCAATCACTACAGTTGTTCTCCACGTAACACTGCCACGGCCTTCTTCATTCCGAGACACCTGTTCCGACCCGCGAGACGATGTCGTCCCAGTAGCCGGGCATGGTCTCCCAGGGGTCGACGCGGCCGCCCCGGTCCGTGCGGTCCGTGAAGTAGATCGTGGCCGCGCCCTGCCAGCGGGCGATCCGCAGGGCCTCGTCCAGGTGGCCGTGGGGCACGCTGTGCACGAAGTGGCAGAAGCGCTCGGGCGGATAGTCGGCGGTCCACTCGGCCACCTGCGACCAGCGGTAGTCGGACCAGGAGCCGGAGAAGGTCACCAGCTGGTCGGCGTTCTCGGCGTACCCGGGGTACGGATGACGGCCGTGGCCGAGGACGATGTGGGCGGTGTCACTCAGCGCCCGGAGCGTGGTGACCGCGCGGCGGACCTCGGGAAGCGCGGCGCGGTCGGCGGGGCAGCGGTCCAGGAGGAAGCCGTCGACCCGGTACCAGTCGAGATGGCGGTGGGCGTCGGAGAGCAGGTCGCCGAAGTCCCGGGCGCCGTAGGTGAGGTCGAGGTGGCCGAGGACGCGGACGCCGGCGGCCCGCAGCCGGGCGGCGGCCTCCAGGCAGTGCGGGTCGGGGCGGCTGCCGGGGCCGGCGGCGACGTCGAGGACCACCCAGTCCAGCGGGGTGCCGGGGCGGGCGAGTTCCGCCCACTGGGCCGGGGCGACGAGCGGGTGGGCGTAGCCGGGGACGCCGAGGGCGGTGCGGACGCCGGTGCCGGTGGCGCCCGCGGTGGTGCTGGTCAGATGCGGCATGCC
The DNA here is from genome assembly GCF_040645015.1 of Streptomyces sp. NPDC046881. Lineage (NCBI taxonomy): Bacteria > Bacillati > Actinomycetota > Actinomycetes > Kitasatosporales > Streptomycetaceae > Streptomyces > Streptomyces sp. NPDC046881. The sequence goes on from NZ_JBEYXJ010000151.1 coordinate 11,282, forward strand.
GCCTCCATCCAGATGTCGGCCAGGGATTCTTCGAGGTTGATGCGGGGTCGCCAGCCGAGCCGGTCGCGCGCGGTGCGCACGTCGGCCTGCTGCCAGCTGCCGCAGCCGTCCGGGTACGGGTACGCCACCGGGGCCGGGTGCTCGGAGTCGGCGCGGGGGTGGCCGATGGCGCTGCGCAGCGGTCCGGGCGGGGCGTCGAGTTCGTGGAGGGCGCCGCCGTAGCCGGCCACGCGTGCGAGGACGGCGGCGGCGTCTCTGAGGCGTACGGCACGGCCGGAGCCGATGTTGATCACGCCCTGCGCGGCGGAGAGCGAGGCGGCGTGTACGGCCCGGGCGACGTCGCGTACGTCCACGAAGTCGCGCTGGACGCCGAGGCCGCCGAGCTTGAGTTCGCCGTCGCCGGACTGCATCGCGCGGCGCATGGCCTCCGCGAGGCGGCCCAGCGGGGAGCCGGCCGGGGTGCCGGGGCCGGCCGGCGAGAAGACGCGCAGCACGACGGCGTCGAGGCCCGAGCCGAGGACCAGTTCGGTCGCGGCCAGCTTGCTGACGCCGTACGGGCCGCCGGGGCGCGGTACGGCGTCCTCGGCCGTGGAGGATCCGGGCTGGCTGGGACCGTACTCGGAGCCGCACCCGATCTGCACCAGGCGGGCACCGCACCCGCTGCGGCGCAGGGCCTCGCAGACGGTGGCCACGGCGACGGTGTTGTGCCGGGTGAGTTCGCGGGCGCCGCCGCGGGTGGCACCGGCGCAGTTGACGACGACCCCGGGGTGGACCGCGTCGAGGAAGCGGGTGAGCGCGCCCGGGCTGCCGGTGGCGAGGTCGAAGCGGACGTCGGCGTCGTCGCCGCGGCCCAGCGCGGTGAGCTGGACGGCCGGGTCGGCGAGCAGGCGGTCGGCGACGTAGCGGCCGATGAATCCGTTGGCTCCGATCAGCAGGACCCTCATCGGGCGGCTCCCGGGGTGTGCGCGCCGGTGGTACCGGCCGTCTCGACGGCTCCTGCGGCTGCTCCGGAGTCTCCGGCGGTCGCCAAGGCTCCGGGCGCTCCGGCTCGGGAGGTGGTCATCTGGTCTTCTCCTTCAAAAGGGGTGGTGCGGGTGCCGCCGGCGGTGGGCCGGGCCGGTGGCGGAAGCTTCACTCGGGTGCTCCCGGGGGTGCGTGGGCCGAGGCCCGGGTGAGGGTGCGGCCGGCGTGCCACAGCAGGGCCAGGGCCGCGGTGCCGCAGGCGAGGGCCGGTACGGCGGCCACGCCCCAGGCGTCGACGAGGGTCTCGACGGGGGCCGCCAGGAAGGCGCAGCCGGGGAGCCGGCCGGCCGTCGGCAGCGCGAGGGCCGCCGCTTCCGTGGCCGCGGCGGCGCCCAGCGCGAGGGCCGGGGCGTGCCGGTGGCGGTGCACGGTGAGCAGGCGGGCGAGCAGCAGCAGGGCGCCCAGCGTGAGGGCCTGCGCGAAGGAGGGGGGCTCGTGCAGGACGGTGCCGCACAGGGCGAGCAGTACGCCGAGGACGGCCAGGAACAGGGTGAACGCGCCGGTCAGCAGGGGTTTCGCGGCGGCCGTGAAGTCCGCGAGACCGCGGCTGCGGGCGAGCCTGCGGCGGGCACCGGCGGCGAGCAGGTGGGCGGACCAGGCCGCCGGGGCGCAGGCCAGCAGGAGGGCCAGGGCGGGCGCGGTGGCCGTGGGCCAGGGGCCGTGCGGGATCCCGGTGGGCGGGGCGTCGGGGCCGCCCGTCAGGAGGGCGTGGAGGAGGCCGTCGCCGACGAGGGCGTATCCGAGCAGCCAGAGCGTCCACGCGCGCGGGGCGACCGTGGTGCGCCACGCGCGCGTGCGGGGCGGACCGGCGAGCGGGCCGTGGCGCAGTGCCGCGCGTGTGGCGAGGGCCACGGCGAGGAGGCCACCGAGTGCCGCCAGCAGGCGGGACGGTCCGTGGGTGAGCCGCAGCCCGGCCACCATGGCCGCGCCGAGCGCTCCGGGCAGCACGGTGAGCAGCACCCAGCCGGCGCGGACCGGGGGCACCGGCAGCGGTGCGGGCTCCGGGCGCGGCTCGGTGTCGCGCGGCACGCGCGCGTACAGCTCCTCGGCGAGCGAGAACACGTCGCGGTGGCGGAAGCGGGCGGCGGTGCGGTCGGTGACGCCGTGCGCCTCCAGGCCCGCCGCGATCTCCAGCGGATCCACGGCCCGCTCGCACAGCTCACGGTGGCGGTGCAGCAGGGCTTTCACCGGGTCACCGCCGCCTCGGCGCGGGCCGGTGGCCCGCTGCGGCTCGGGGCGGGCGTCCGCTACGGCGCGGGAGGCGGGCGGGGCCGGAGCGGCCGCCGGCGGTCCGGGGTCGGGCACGGGAGCCGGCTCGGCGGTGTCACCCGTCAGCCACTCCCCTACGGCGCGGGAGGCGGCCGTGGCGGGAACGGCCGGCGGTCCGGGGTCGGGCACGGGGATCGGCTGTGCGGGAGCACCCGTCAGCCACTCCCCTACGACGCGGGAGCCGGCCGGCGCCGGAGCAGCCGGCGGACCGGAGTCGGACCCGGGAACCGGCTCGGCGGGACCACCCGCCAGCCACTCCCCTACGACGCGGGAGCCGGCCGGCGCCGTAGCAGCCGGCAGACCGGAGTCGGACCCGGGAACCAGCCCGGCGGAATCACCCGCCAGCCACTCCCCTACGACGCGGGAGCCGGACGGAGCCGAAGCAGCCGGCAGACCGGAGTCGGACCCGGGAACCAGCCCGGCGGAATCACCCGCCAGCCACTCCCTCACCGCGCGGGAGCCGGACGGAGCCGGAACAGCCGCCGGCGGACCGAAATCAGACCCGGGAACCGGCCCGGCGGAATCACCCGCCAGGCACTCCCCCGACCGCGTGTCCCACGGGTCGGCGCCGCTCGGCATCCCGGGACGGTCGGCTCCGGCCGGCTCCCAGGGGCTCGGGGTGCCGTCCCCGGCGGACACGGGCCCCTCGGGGCCCGGGATCCCGGGCGCACCCGGATCGCCGGCGGGGCCCCGGCGGGCCCCGCTGTCGGCGGTCCGGCTGTCCAGGCCGCTCATCGGGCGCCCTCCGCGGCCAGTGGGGTCGCGCGGACCGGGGTGTCGGTGGCCCAGGCGGGGGTGGTGCGGGGCAGGGTGCGGGCCGTGGGGCCGGTCCAGCGGCCGGGGACGTGGGACTCGGCCGGGGTGGCGAACGGCAGGGGTTCGCCGGACTCGTCCAGGAGGACCCGGCGGACCGGGCAGTGCGAGACGATCTCCAGGTAAATGCTGTGAAATGCCGCGATGTTCTGCTCGACGGTGAACAGTTCGAGCGCCCGGGCGCGCGCGGCCGCGCCGAGGCGCTCACGGCGCTCGGGGTCGCGCAGCAGCGCCACGCACGCCTCGGCGAGCGCCCTGGGGTTGCGTGGGGGCACGACCAGTCCCGTGCCGCCGATGACCTCGACGACCGCGCCCACGTCCGTGGAGACGCTGGCCCGGCCGCAGAACATGGCCTCGACGAGACTGATCGGGAAGCCCTCCACGACGCTGGAGAGGACGACGACCGCGCCGGCGGCGTACGCCTCGGGCAGCGTCGGGGCCCCCGGGGCACCGATCTCCTCGAAGGAGACGGGGTTGTCGCCGACGGCGTGCGCGCCCTCCGCCTCGTCCGGGAAGAGCTGCGCGGCGAGCGCCCGGCAGTGGCCGAGGTAGGCCGCGCCCTCGGCGCCGGCGGGTGCGCCGACGATCCGCAGGCGGGCCCCGGGCTGTTCCTTGCGGACCTCGGCGAAGGCGTGCAGCAGGGACACGAGGTCCTTGGCGGGTTCCACGCGGCCGACCCAGACCAGGGTGTCCGGGTCGGCCCGGTCCGGGGCCTCGCCGACATCCGTGAAGCGGTCGGCCGCCATGCCGGGGTACACGGTGCGGATCCGGTGGCGGTCGGCGCCGCACCGTTCCTGCCAGCGGCGGGCGTGCGCGTTGCCCGGGGTGAGGATCGCGGCCGCGCGGTAGACCTCGGCGGCGAGCAGGCCCTGGAAGGCGGCGAGCAGGGCGCGTACGGCGGGGGCGGCGGTGTCGGGGCCCAGGGTCAGGTAGTGCGAGCGCAGGTGGACGCCGTACTCGGTGACGAGCAGCGGGACGTCGCCGAAGTGCCGGGCGAGCAGGCCGGCGAGGGCGGCGGGGCCGCCGGAGGTGGCGTGGCAGAGGTCGGTCGCGCCGAGGCCGTCGTCGCCGTACCAGTCGAGGGACAGGGGGCGCAGGGCGCGTTCGAGGTGTGCGGCGACGGCGAGCAGGTCGGGTACGCGGGCCTCGCGTGCCGTGCGCAGCGTCTGTGGGGCGCGGCAGGCGCGTTCCAGGGTGCGTACGGCGGTGTCGGAGCGCAGGGCGCCGACGAGTCCGCCGGTCTCGCGGGCGAGTTCGGCGAGGCCGTACAGCGCGCTGCCGAAACGGTCCGCCTGATCGCCGGAGGCGTCCCGGGACCCGGCGTCCGACGCGTCCTCGGCCACGGTGCTCCCGGCGCCCGCGGCGCAGACCGCCGCGACCAGTTCCCCGTAGTGCTCGGCGAAGCGCCGGCGCGCACGCCGTCCGTGGGCGACCCCGTCGTCCTCGGCCGTCCGCAGCGGCGCCGTACGCACGCGCCTGACCTGGGGCGGGAGGGGAACGAAGTCCTCGTCCTGCCGGTTCGGGCCGCGGCTGAGCGCGTAGACGTCGAACTCGTGCTGCCCGAGCCCGCGCACGAGCCGGTCGCACCAGAGCACGGCGTCACCGTCCACATACGGGTAGCCACCCGCGGTGAGCAGTCCTATGCGCACGTGTGCACCCCCGATCTCCCGTCTGGGGAGCCGCCGGTGTACCCGCCGTGGGGGACAGCGTCGAGGTGGCCGGCTGGCAGCTGGACGTGGTCGACGCCTCGGGCCGCCGGGCCGCGCGGGTGCTGCTGCAC
>NZ_JBEYXJ010000152.1:0-16067 GCF_040645015.1 Streptomyces sp. NPDC046881
CCTCCGGGCGCTTCCCTTCGGTCTTGCGTTTCCGACTCTATCAGATCTTCACTCGATCCGATTTCCTCGGTGCTTTCCAGGTTCCCGCTCTCGCGATTCCCTTTCCGGCGGTCCCGACTCTATCAGTGTTTTTCCGTCTCTCTGACCACCACCTGCGAGCATGCAGAAGGAGATCCAGAGATAGGATCTGACAAGTTTGGGTGCTGCCGGAGCAACGGCGCTGTTGCACGCCTCGTCACCCCCAGCAGGAGTACGACTGTACACGGAGCCTTGAAGACGGTGCAAATCCCTCGGGCTGGTGGTCTAGACCACTAGCTGGTAGCTTCCATACGGAACCGCCAGTTCACATGACATACGCTGCTGCTCAGGGCGCCGTCCGGGACTGCCAGTGACGGCCCGTGAACAGCTCCACTCCTTGGGAGGCTTCCCATGACCACCGTGACGTCCCCTCTTGCCGGGCGTGCCATCGGACTGGCCGCAGTGCCGGATCCGGTCTTCTCCGGGGCCATGGTCGGCCCGGGCACCGCGATCGACCCCGCGCGTGAGGCCTCCGAGGCGGTGGCGCCCGTGGACGGCGTCATCGTCTCCCTGCACCCGCACGCGTTCGTCGTCGTCGACGAGAGTGGCCACGGTGTGCTCACCCACCTCGGTATCGACACGGTTCAGCTCAACGGCGAGGGCTTCGAGCTGCTCGTCAACAAGGGCGACACCGTAACCCGCGGCCAGGCCGTCGTGCGCTGGAACCCCGCCGCCGTGGAGGCGGCCGGCAAGTCCCCGGTGTGCCCGGTCGTCGCGCTCGAAGCCACCGCCGAGTCCCTCACCGATCTCCGTGACAGCGGTGACGTGAAGGCCGGCGACAGCCTCTTCTCCTGGAACTGACAGCACTGCCGTCGTAAGACGGTGAACGGGACAACCATCGCGGCGGCGGGACCCGCCGCATTATCGGAGACGGTGAGATGGAGACAACGCTGCGAGGCGTCGGCGTGAGCCATGGCGTGGCGATCGGCGAGGTTCGGCACATGGGTACGGCGGTGCTGGAGCCGCCTGCGAAGCAGATCCCCGCAGAGGACGCGGAGCGGGAGCAGGGGCGTGCCCGCCAGGCTGTGGACGCCGTTGCCGCCGACCTGATGGCGCGCGGCAACCTGGCGGGGGGCGAGGCCCAGGCCGTGCTGGAAGCGCAGGCCATGATGGCCCAGGACCCGGAGCTGATGGCGGACGTGGACCGGCGGATCGCCGTCGGCAGCACCGCCGAGCGTGCGGTGTACGACGCCTTCGCGGCGTACCGGGAGCTGCTGGCCGGTGCCGGCGAGTACCTCGCCGGGCGCGTGGCCGACCTCGACGACGTGCGGAATCGTATCGTCGCCCGGCTGCTGGGCGTTCCGATGCCGGGTGTGCCGGACAGCGACGAGCCCTATGTGCTCGTGGCCCGGGACCTGGCTCCGGCCGACACGGCGCTGCTGGACCCGTCCCTGGTGCTTGGTTTCGTGACCGAGGAGGGCGGCCCGACCAGTCACAGCGCGATCCTGGCGCGGGCGCTCGGTGTGCCCGCCGTGGTGGCTCTGCCCGGTGCCGGTGAGCTGGCCGAGGGCACGGTGATCGCGGTGGACGGCAGCACCGGCGATGTGTTCGTGAACCCCACCGAGGAGAAGAAGGCGGAGCTGGAGGCCGCGGCTGCCGAGCGCAAGGCCGCGCTGGCCGCTTCGACCGGCCCGGGTGCGACCGCGGACGGGCACAAGGTGCCGCTGCTGGCCAACGTGGGCGGGCCGGCGGACGTGCCGGCGGCCGTGGAGGCCGGGGCCGAGGGTGTCGGTCTGTTCCGTACCGAGTTCCTGTTCCTGGACGACAGCAAGAACGCTCCTTCCGAGGAGAAGCAGGTGGAGGCCTACCGGCAGGTGCTGGAGGCGTTCCCCGAGGGCCGTGTGGTCGTGCGTGTGCTGGACGCGGGTGCGGACAAGCCGCTGGACTTCCTGACGCCGGCTGACGAGCCGAACCCCGCGCTGGGCGTGCGGGGGCTGCGGACGCTGCTCGACCACCCCGAGGTTCTGCGCACACAGCTGACGGCGCTGGCGAAGGCCGCCGAGGGGCTGCCCGTCTACCTCGAGGTCATGGCGCCGATGGTGGCGGACCGCAGGGACGCAAAGGCCTTCGCGGACGCCTGCCGCGAGGCGGGGCTCCAGGCGAAGTTCGGTGCCATGGTCGAGATCCCGTCGGCCGCACTGCGGGCGCGTTCGATCCTGCAGGAGGTCGAGTTCCTGTCGCTGGGGACCAACGACCTCGCGCAGTACACGTTCGCGGCCGACCGGCAGGTGGGTGCGGTGTCGCGCCTGCAGGACCCGTGGCAGCCGGCGCTGCTGGACCTGGTGGCGCTGTCCGCCGAGGCGGCCAGGGCCGAGGGCAAGAGCTGCGGGGTGTGCGGCGAGGCCGCGTCCGATCCGCTGCTGGCCTGTGTGCTGACCGGTCTGGGTGTCACCTCCCTGTCCATGGGTTCGGCGTCGATTCCGTATGTGCGCGCCACTCTGGCGAAGTACACGCTGGCGCAGTGCGAGCGGGCCGCGGCCGCGGCGCGTGCCGCGGACAGTGCCGAGGAGGCGCGCAGTGCGGCGCAGGCGGTGCTGTCCGGCGAGTAGGCCGTAGCGGCGCCCGGGCTGTTGCCGGGTTCAGGGGCGTCCTGCCTTCGGGCGGGACGCCCCTGGCGTTTTCGTGGCCCGCCCGGCCGTCAGTGGCGGTGGTCCCGTGCCGTGTTCTCCTCTCCGAGGGCGGGGGGCTCGCGGTAGTCGACGCCGGACTCGGGCGGGATGAGGTCGCCGGTTTCGACGTCGGTGCAGTAGGCGTCGAACACCTCGGAGGCCGTCAGCGGTTCGAGGGCGCCGCCGCGCAGTCGCCAGCCGTAGACGCGGTCGGCCGTGCCGGTGGCGCTGGTGCGCAGGACGAGTCCGCCGGGGCTGCGGGTCGCGAGGCCGAGGGCGAGGACGCTGGTGAATTCCAGGGCCTCGGCCTCGTCCAGGCGGGTCGCGCCGTGGGGGTCCTGGTCGCCGTGCAGGACGGAGACGAGGGTTTCCGGTGCTCCGGAGACGGTGCAGACGAGGTGGCGGTCGCCGGGCGGTGCGGTGTCGAGGATGCGGACCAGGAGCTCGGAGGCGCGGGTGAAGGCGGCCCGGCCGATGTCCTCTCCGCAGGTCGGGCAGGGGCCGAGGCGGGTCAGGAGTGTGGTGGCGTACTCCCAGGTGGCCTGGCGGACGGCTTCGTCGACGAGGGCGGGCAGGAGGGCGGCGAGCGGGCGGCCGTCGTAGGGGATGGTGGGGCCGGTGGCCGCGAGTTCCGCGGTGAACCGGCTGCGGCTGGTCGGCTCGTCGGGGTCGAGGCCGGTGTCGGCGCAGTAGGCGGCGTAGTCCTCGGGGTCGAACAGGGCGAGTGTGGTGTGGGTGCCCTGGGCGGCGCGGGCCTTGAGCACGGCCTCCAGTTGCCTGAGGTAGGTCGTGTGGTCGTCGAAGGTGAAGCTGCGGTAGCGCCGCATGGCGCGGAAGTCGTGGTCGTCGGTGAGGACGCCGACGGTGCCGGCGATCTCGCGGCGCAGGACGCGTCGCATGGTCTGGTGGTCGGTGTGCGCCATGATTCCCCCAATGCGCAGTCGATCAATGCTCACCCACCGTAACCGGCAGCACTGACAACGGCAGTGCCGCCGGTGGTCGTGGACCGGGTGGCGCGAGCATTTGCGCAGGTCACCGCAGGTGCGGCACCTCGGGGAGGCGGGTGCGGAGGGTGATGATCCGCTTGGTTCAGGCGCGCTTGCGGGCGAGTTCCTCGTAGAAACCGAGCAGGGCGAGGTTGTCGATGGAGCCGGGGTTGACGGCCTTTTCCAGGGGGGTGCCCTGCAGCAGGCGCTTGACCGGTACCTCGATGCGCTTGCCGGTGAGGGTGTGCGGGATGCCGGGCACCTCGATGATCTCGTCGGGGATGTGGCGCGGTGAGAGGTGTTCGCGGATGGACTGCTTGATGCGGTCCAGGAGCGCCTCGTCCAGGGCGGCGCCGGGCGCCAGGTGCACGAACAGCGGCATCCAGTAGCCGCCGTCCGGCTGTTCGATGCCGATGACGAGGGATTCCTTGATCTCGGGCAGGCGCTCGACGACCTCGTAGATGTCGGCGGAGCCCATGCGGACGCCCTGCCGGTTGAGGGTGGAGTCGGAGCGCCCGTGGATGATCACCGTGCCCCGTGAGGTGACGGTGATCCAGTCGCCGTGGCGCCAGACGCCGGGATAGGTGTCGAAGTAGCTGTCGTGGTAGCGGCGGCCGTCGGGGTCGTTCCAGAAGTGGATCGGCATGGACGGCATGGGGTTGGTGACGACCAGCTCGCCGACCTCGTCGACGAGGGGTTCGCCGCTCGGGTCCCAGGACTGCAGGTCGGTGCCGAGGCCGGGGGCCTGGAGCTCGCCGGTGTACACCGGCAGGGTGGGTACGGCGCCGGCGAAGCAGGAGCAGACGTCCGTGCCGCCGCTGACGGAGGCGATCCACAGGTCGTCGCGGACCTCGTCGTGCAGCCAGCGGAAGCCGTCGGGCGGCAGCGGGGAGCCGGTGGTGGCGACGCACTTCACCGTGGACAGGTCGTAGTCGCGGGCGGGGTGGACGCCGGCCTTGTGGCAGGCCATGACGTAGGCGGCGGAGGTGCCGTAGAAGGTGGCTCCGGTGCGTTCGGCGACCCGCCACTGGGCTCCGGTGTCCGGGTAGCCGGGGCTGCCGTCGTACAGGACGATCGTGGTGCCCGTGAGCAGGCCGGAGACGAGGAAGTTCCACATCATCCAGCCGGTCGAGGTGTACCAGAAGAACCGGTCCTCGGGGCCGAGGTCGCAGTGCAGGCCGAGCTGCTTGAGGTGTTCGACCAGGATGCCGCCCTGCGACTGCACGATGGCCTTGGGCAGGCCGGTCGTACCGGAGGAGTACAGCACCCACAGCGGGTGGTCGAACGGGACCTGTTCGAAGACCGGCTCGGCGTCCCCCGCCGTCAGCGCCGACCACTCCAGGGCGCCCTCGGGGGCCTCGGTGCCCAGCAGGGGGATGTGGACGACGGCGCGCAGGGTGGGGAGCTCGCGGCGCAGTTCGGCGACGGTCTCGCGGCGGTCGTGCTCCTTGCCGCCGTAGCGGTAGCCGTCGACGGTGAACAGGGCGACGGGTTCGACCTGCTGGAAGCGGTCGAGGACGCTGCGGGCGCCGAAGTCGGGGGCGCACGAGGTCCAGACGGCGCCCACGGCGGCCGTGGCCAGGAGGGCGACGACGGCCTGGGGGATGTTCGGGAGGTAGCCGCTGACGCGGTCGCCCGGGCGTACGCCGAGGGCGCGCAGCTCGGCGGCGAGGGAGCCCACCTGGCGGCGCAGTTCGGACCAGGTCACCGGGCGCGGTTCGTGCGTCTCGTCCACGTGGAGGAGGGCGGGTTCGTCCGCGCGGTCGGCCGCGGCGCGCAGGGCGTGTTCGGCGTAGTTGAGGGTGGCTCCGGGGAACCACTGGGCGCCGGGCATGGCGCGGTCGCCGAGCACGCGCGCGTAGGGCGTCGAGAACCGCACGTCGAACCACTCGGTGGCGGCTTTCCAGAAGGTCTCCAGCTCGTCGACGGACCACCGGTGCAGGGCCGGGTATCCGCCCTCGGCCGGGGCGCCGTGGTGTTCGGCGGCCCATGCCTGGAACCGGGTGATGCGGGCCTGGGCGATCCGCTGGGGATCGGGCTGCCAGAGCGGCTGGGGGTTCGCGGTCGACATTGGGGCGGCTCCCGGGCTGTGCGCGTCGTGTGCGTCGGTCCGCGCACGGGCTGGGGTGTGCGCGTGACGCGGCTGACAGGGACGATGCCATGTGATCGACTTCTACACCAGGGTGCGCCCCACATAGTCCATCTCATGAAGATGTGGCGCGGGCACGGGTGAACGGCAGTTGAACGAGACGCGCGCGTGGGGCACTCAATGGCAGGGTGAGCAGCATGGACGGTCGTGACCTGGTGCGTTCGGTGAGTGTGGTCGGTTCGGGGCGGGCGGCTCGGGGGTTGCGTACCGTGCGGGCGGCGTGGCGCAGGAGGCGTATCGACGCCGCCGGGCTGCCGCGGCGGGGGCCGGAGCGGGCCCGGGTGCCGGGGCAGGTGCAGGGCGTGGAGCCGGGTCCCGGGGGCGGTCTGATCCGGTTCGGCCGTTCCGAGCTGCGGATCGTCGTGGCGGCGAACGGGGCGGTCTTCTGGGGGTGGGACGGGGCGGGTCCGCAGCCGTCGTACGCGCTCGTGGGGAACGGTCCGGAGCCGGATCCGCGGGCGGTGCTGGAGCCGGACAAGGAGGGCGGCTGGCGGGTGGTGGCGGAGCGCGTGACGGTCGTGGTGTCACGGCACGGCGCGGTCGAGGTGTGCACGCCGGGCGGGGTGACGCTGCGGCGGGAGCTTCCGCCGCGCTGGTGGGAGCCGGTCGGCGGGGGCGTGGCGCGGTGGATGCAGCGGTCGGAGGTGCCGGCGGACGCCCGGTTCTTCGGTCTGGGCGGGCGGGCGTCCGGTCCCCGGCTGCGGAACGGCGGATACCGGCTGTGGAACACCGACCCCGGCCGTGCGTTCGGCCCCGGCGAGGATCCGCTGTATCTGACGATGCCGGTGCAGCTGGTGGTGGCGGATGCCGGCACGCATCTGATGTTCCACGACACCACCTGGGACGGCACGGTCGTCCTGCGGGAGGGCGAGGAGGGTGCCGGGTCCGGGCACGACCGGGCGGGCAGCTGCGAGGTGCGGATGGACGGCGGTCCGCTGCGCTGCTGGGTGATGGTGGGGACTCCCGCGCGCGTGCTGCTCACGTGGGCCGCGCTGACCGGGGCGCCCGCGCTGCCGCCCGCGTGGGCGCTCGGCCATCATCACGCGAGGTGGGGCTTCGGCAGCGAGCAGGAGGTGCGCCGGATCGTCGCGGGCTACCAGGAGCGCGGGCTGCCGCTGGACGCCGTGCACCTCGACATCGACCACTACGACGACCACCGGGTGTTCACGGTCGACCAGGAGCGCTTCCCGAAGCTGCCGGTGCTGGCGGAGGAGCTGCGCCGGGACGGGATCCGGCTGGTGTCGATCGTCGACCCGGCGGTGCGGGCGGAACCGGGCGGCGCCGTGTACGAGAGCGGTGCGGCCGTGGACGCGTTCGTGCGGGACGGGCAGGGCCGCGCGGTGGAGGGGGTCGGGTGGGCCGGCGCTTCGGTGTTCCCGGACTTCACGCACGCGCGCGTGCGTGCGTGGTGGGGCGGGCTGTACGAGGAGCGGCTGGAGCAGGGCTTCGCGGGGTTCTGGCACGACATGAACGAGCCGACGTCGTTCAGCGCCTTCGGCGAGCCGACGCTGCCGCGTTCGGCGCGGCACGACCTGGACGGGCGCGGCGGCGACCACCGCCAGGCGCACAACGTGTATGCGCTGTGCATGGCACGGGCCGCCTACGAGGGGCTGCGTGAGCTGGCGCCCCGGGAGCGGCCCTTCCTGTTCTCCCGCTCGGGCTGGGCGGGGCTGCAGCGGTACGGCGGCACGTGGTCGGGGGACGTGGCGACGGGCTGGCCCGGGCTGCGGGCGTCGCTGTCGCTGGTGCTGGGGCTCGGACTGTGCGGGGTGCCGTACTCGGGCCCGGATGTGGGCGGTTTCGACGGCAGTCCGTCGCCGGAGCTGTATCTGCGGTGGTTCCAGCTGGGCGCGTACCTGCCGCTGTTCCGCACCCACGCGGGTCTGCGGGCGGGGCGCAGGGAGCCCTGGGAGTTCGGTACCGAGGTACTGGAGCACGCGCGCGGGGCGCTGCTGGAACGCCGGCGGCTGCTGCCGTACTTCCTGACGCTGGCGCATCTGGCGCGGCGGACCGGTGCGCCCTACGTCCGGCCGCTGTGGTGGGGGGCGCCGGAGGACCGGGCGCTGCGCGACTGTGAGGACGCGTTTCTGCTGGGCGACGGGCTCCTGGTGGCCCCGGTGCTGGATCCGGGTGCCGAGCGGCGCGCGGTGCGTCTGCCGCGGGGCCGCTGGTACGACACGGTGACGGAGGAGGTCTACGAGGGGCCGGGCCAGGTTCTGCTGGACGCTCCCCTGTCCCGGATACCGGTGCTCGCGCGCGCGGGAGCGGTGATCCCGGTGCGGGGGGCCGACGGCGGCCTGGAGCTGGAGGTGTGGGCGCCCGCGCGCGGGCGCACCGGTGGCGGCCTGGTGGTGCCGGACGCGGGCGACGGCTGGGAGGAGCCGGAGATCGAACGCTACGTCGCCCGTCGGCAGGGCGGCCGGGTGGTGGTCACCCGGGACCGGGAGGACGGCGTGGCCGAGCCGCCCTACCCGGTGCGCGTGCGGGGGCTGGGCTGAACCGCCGGGTTCACACGTAGCGGCCCTCGAACCACGCCTTGACGGCCACGGTGTGCAGCGAGAAGGCGAGTTCCTCGGGCCTGCGCAGCAGTCGCCAGCCCTCGGTCTCGTCCGTGGGCGCGGAGGACGGCAGGCCGTCGGCCGGGCGTTCCGGCAGCAGCCCGAACAGCAGCAGGTGCCCGTCGGGTGAGCTCATGGCGTCCACCAGCCGCACGTCGCGGGCGGCCGCGTCGATGCCGGTCTCTTCCTTGAGCTCGCGTACGACGGCCTGTTTCCAGTCCTCGCGGTCGTCGATGTAACCGCCGGGCAGGGCGGTGCCTCCGCGCGCGGGGGCGACGGTCCGGGTGATGACGACCAGGGCCGTGCCCTGGGTGTCGTACACGGGCTGGAGCGCGATCGCGACCGGCAGCGGGTTGCGGTAGGCGACGGTCCCACAGGACGGACAGGTGCGCGGCCATCCGGAAACGCCCTCTCCATAGGGCGCTCCGCAGCTCGAACAGTGGGAGTCCGGCGCGGAATTGGCAGTTGGGTGCTGAGTTTCGGACACGCGCGGACTGTATCCGATCAGAGGAGGGACGTGTTCCGGCAGTGACCCGTCAGGAAACGGACGGATCAGGAAGGGGCGGCCGGAATCACCCCCGTCGGTCCCGGCCACCCCTCCTGTACCACGACGCCGTTCGGGGCCGTTCGGTTCACAGAAACGGCCTGCCCATTTCCGGTGGCCCGTGGCACACTCCTGACGATCCGTCAGCTTGCTTGCCCGGGAGGGATCTTGGCGTACACACACAAGCCCGCGATCGTCGGCTGGTTCACCGGTGTGGGTGACGGCTTCCGGCTGCTGGGCACCCGCTGCACGGCGTGCGCCACGGTCTTCTTCCCGCGCGAGGACGTCCACTGCCGCAATCCGTACTGCCCGGGCGGCGCCCTGGAGGAGATCCCCTTGTCGGGTAGGGGGCGGATCTGGTCGTACACGGACGCCCGGTACCGCCCGCCGTCACCCTATGTGAGCAATCCGGAACTTCCGTGGGAACCGTACGCGTTGATCGCTGTGGAGCTGGAGGCCGAGCGGATCGTGGTGCTGGGGCAGGCGGCTCCCGGGCTCACCGTCGCCGATCTGACGGTGGGCATGGAGATGCAGGCCGTGCCCGGGGTGCTCCACGAGGACGAGGACACGGAGACGGCCTGGACGATCTGGCACTGGCGGCCGACGGGGGTGGCGGCATGACGAAGGACGTGGCGGTGCTCGGCGCGGGCATGCACCCATGGGGCAAGTGGGGCCGCGGCTTCGTGGAGTACGGGACGGCGGCGGCCCGCGCAGCGCTCGCGGACGCCGGCCTCGACTGGCGGGACGTCGGTTCCGTCGTGGGCGCGGACACGGTGCGCGGCGGGTATCCGGGGCATGTCGCGGGGGCCACGTTCGCCAAGGCCCTGGGATGGCAGGGAGCCACGGTGACCAGCGTGTACGCGGCGTGCGCGTCCGGGGCCCAGGCCGTCGCCGCGGCGCGGGCGCAGATACTCGCCGGTCTCGCGGACGTCGTGCTCGTGGTCGGTGCGGACGCCGCGCCCAAGGGATTCTTCCGGCCCGCGGGCGGGGACCGCCCCGACGATCCGGACTGGCTGCGTTTCCGCCTGCTGGGCGCGACGAATCCGGCGTACTTCGGGCTGTACGCGCGGCGGCGGATGGCGGTGCACGGGGACACCCTGGAGGACTTCGCGCTGGTCAAGGTGAAGAACGCCGCGCTGGGGGCGCTCAACCCGTACGCCCGGTACCGCAAGCGGGTCACCGCCGAGGAGGTGGCCGCCTCCGCGGTGGTCGCGGATCCGCTGCGGCTGCTGGACATCTGCGCCACGTCCGACGGCGGGGCCGCCCTGGTGCTGTCCAGCCTGGACTTCGCACACCGGCACGGCGCCGCCCGGCCGGTGCGGATCCGGGCGGTGTCGACGGTCACCCCCCGCTTCCCGAACACGGTGCTGGACCTGCCGGACATCGCCACGGACTCCGCGGTGGCGGTGGCGCCCCCGACGGAGACCTTCCGCGCGTCCATCGCCGCAGCCGCCTACGAGGAGGCGGGCATCGGCCCCGAGGACCTGTCCCTGGCCGAGGTGTACGACCTGTCCACCGCACTGGAGTTGCAGTGGTACGAGGATCTGGGACTGTGCGGCGAGGGCGAGGGTGCCAAGCTGCTCCGGGAGGGCGCGACCGCCCCGGGCGGCCGGACACCCGTGAACACCAGCGGCGGGCTGGCCTCCTTCGGCGAGGCGGTGCCGGCCCAGGCCATCGCCCAGGTGTGCGAGCTGACCTGGCAGTTGAGAGGCGTGGCGGGCGACCGTCAGGTCCCCGGGGCACGGGTGGGCATCACCGCCAACCAGGGGCTGTTCGGACACGGTTCCTCGGTGGTCGCCGTGCGGTGAGCGCAGCCGGGCCGGAGCCGCGTACGCCGCGAGACGGGCGCAAGACATCCACGCTGAGTGATCACCCGGGAATCGTGCGTGAACGTCTCATGAACTGGGCCTGGGCGGGCGCGGGCAGCGCCATCATGCTCCCGTGCACTCCTGGACGGATACTCTCCGCTTCGCCTTCCAGCCGGTGGTCAACCTGAGGACGGGCGCGGTCGCCGCACTGGAGACACTCGCCCGCCCGGAGACCGGCGACGTCCTGGCCGAGGCCCGCCGGGATTCCGAACTGGACGCCAGGCTGGCCGTGCTGGCGCTCCGGGCGGCGGCCCGCAAGGAGACGCTGCTGCCGCTGCACCTGAACGTGTTCGCGGCCACGCTCGCCGACCTCGGCGGTCTCACACCGCTGCACGACGCCGTGCGCGCGGCGGGACGGCTGGCCTGGGAGGTGACGCTCGACATCGTCCCGCCCTACACGCACGTGCCCCAGCGGGCCCTGCTGGAGGCGGTGGCCTCGCTGCGCGAGCAGGGCTTCCGGATCAGCGCGGACGGCATCGGCGACGGCGACGTACCCCTCAGGCTGCTCACCGACCTCTCCCCCGACCTGGTCAAGCTCGACGCCTCGCTGCTGGCCCGGCCGGCCGCGGTGCGGGCGATGCGGACACTGTGCGAGGAACTGGGCGCCCTGGTCGCGGTGGAGGGCGTGGAGACGGAACTCCAGTGCGCGGCGGCCATGTCGGCCGGCGCGCAGCTGGCCCAGGGCGAGCTGTTCGCGCCCCCGGCCCGGATCCCCGCGGCGGACGTGTACGTTCCGCTGCTGGCTCACGGCACCGTCGCCGCGCCCCGCTCCGGGCCGTCGGTGCGGGAGTTCGTGCGGCCCGCCGCCCTGCTGCCGCGGTCCGCCTCGGCAGGGCAGGTGCGGGCGCTGCTGACCGGTTCGCCGGACGTCTCGGGGGTGCTCCTGGTGGACCCGTCCGGCCGGCCCGTCCGGTCGGTGCACCGCTCGCGCTTCCTGCTGTCGATGTCGGGCCGCTACGGACACGCCCTGTACGCCGACCGGCCGGCGTTCAAGCTGGGCGACGCGCCCCGCACGGTCGGCGTCGACGCGACGGCCTGGGAGGTGCTGGACGTGGTGGCGGTCGGGGGCCGGGACAGGACCTCCGACGACGTGGCGGTGGTCGACGCACACGGCCGGTGCGTGGGGGTCGTACGGCTGGCGGATCTGGTGCGGGCGCTGGCCGAGAGCCGGGTCGAGGAGGCCGCCGGGCTCAACCCGCTGACCCGGCTGCCCGGTTCGGACGCGATCGTGGGTGAGGTGGACCGGCGGATCTCCGAAGGGCGGTCCTTCGCGCTCAGCTGGCTGGACATCGATCACTTCAAGCAGGTCAACGACGGTGCCGGGTTCGCCGCCGGTGACGAGCTGATCCGCGCGGTGGGCCGCGCCCTCCAGCAGGCGGTCGCGGGCCACGCGCGCGTGGGGCACATCGGCGGTGACGACTTTTTGGTGCTGGCCGACGAGGAGGCGCTCGATCCGCTGGCGGCCGCCGTGCTGGACGTCCCCTGGGCGGCGGGCGGGCGGCCGGTGACCCTCTCCCTGGCGACCGTCGTCTGCGGCCCCGGCAGCGTGGGCGACCACCACCAGGCCGCCGCCCAGCTCGCTCCGCTGAAGAAGGCCGCCAAGGCGCTCGACGGCGCGAGCTGGGTGCTCGGGCGCGCCGGGTCCCCGGGCCACGAGGTGCTGCGCGGCGGCCCCGGGCAGGCCCCGGCGCAGGCCGGATACGCAGCCGCCGAGCCACGGTGGTGAACGGCTTCTCCGTATGCGTCCGTTGCGCCGGACCCGTAGCGCTCGGTCCGGGGGAACGGTCGGTGTCACCGTCGTCGCCGGCAGCCTTGACGCCCCCGTGGCGCCGGTGAACACTTCCCGGTGTCAGCCGACATCGCCGTACATTCGCGCCGTTATCAGGCACTGCGGTACGGGTCTGTCCTGCTCCACGGCCCGGCCTCCCAGGGCGATCCGGCTGCGACGGCACGCTCGTCACGGACGCAAGGCGGGGCGCGGAGCCCTCCCTGCCTTCGGCTGAAGTCGCCAAGGGAACCGTCCTGCACGACAGGGCCGGGGCCGATCGCCCCGTACCGGCGCCAAGGGAGCCGCCATGAGCAACGGAGACATTTTCGTCGGCGAGGTCATCGGCACCGCGATCCTGATCCTGTTCGGCGCGGGCGTCTGCGCCGCCGTCACCCTCCGCCACTCCAAGGCACGGGCCTCGGGCTGGATCGTCATCGCGTTCGGCTGGGGCTTCGGCGTGCTCGCGGGCGCGTACACCGCCGCTCCCCTCTCGGGCGGTCAGCTCAATCCGGCGGTCACCATCGGCATCGCCGTGGACACCGGCAAGTGGGGCAAGGTCTGGGTCTATCTGCTCGGACAGATCGTCGGCGCGATGCTCGGCGCCGTGCTGGCGTATCTGGTGTACCTCGCCCAGTTCCAGGCCAACGTCCGCACGGAAGGCGGCACCGACGGCACCGACGGCGAACCCGTGCCGACCCTCGGTGTCTTCTCCACCATCCCGGAGATCCGGAACCCGGTCGCCAATCTCGTCACCGAGATCATCGCGACCGTCGCACTCGTCCTGCCGGTCCTCGCCTTCGGCCTCACCAAGGGGCTCGGCGAATCCGGGGTCACCGTGCTGATCGTCTCCCTGCTCGTCGTCGGCATCGGCCTCTCCCTCGGCGGCCCCACCGGCTACGCCATCAACCCGGCCCGCGACCTCGGCCCGCGCCTCGTGCACACCTTCCTGCCGATCCCCAACAAGGGGAGCTCCGACTGGGGTTACGCCTGGATCCCGGTCGTCGGCCCGCTCATCGGCGGAGCACTGGCCGGCCTGCTCTACCACGCGGCCTTCTGATCCCCCGGCTCCCGATCCCCGCACGGCCCTTCGACCAGCGATCCGACCCAGCGACCCAGGGGCAGCCATGACGGACACCGCCGACACGTATGTCGCCGCCATCGACCAGGGCACCACGTCCAGCCGCTGCATCGTCTTCGACCACAGCGGCGCGATCGTCGCCGTCGACCAGCGCGAGCACCGGCAGATCTTTCCCAAGCCCGGCTGGGTGGAGCACGACGCCACCGAGATCTGGTCCAAGGTGCAGGCCGTGGTGGCCGGGGCGCTCGCCAAGGCCGGGCTGCGCGCCGACCAGCTGAGCGCCCTCGGCATCACCAACCAGCGGGAGACCACGGTCCTGTGGGACCGCGCCACCGGCAAGCCCGTGCACAACGCGATCGTCTGGCAGGACACCCGTACGGCAGGCCTGTGCGGCGAACTGGGCGGCACGGACGGCCAGGACCGCTTCCGCGAGCGGACCGGGCTGCCGCTGGCCAGCTACTTCTCCGGGCCCAAGGCGGCCTGGCTGCTGGACCACGTGCCCGGTCTGCGGCAGCGGGCCGAACGCGGTGAGATCGCGTTCGGAACCATCGACTCCTGGCTGATCTGGAACCTCACGGGCGGCACCGACGGCGGTCGCCACGTCACCGACGTCACCAACGCCGGCCGCACCATGCTGATGAACCTGGACACCCTCCAGTGGGATCCCTCCGTCCTGTCCGCGATGAACGTGCCCGAGGCCGTGCTCCCCGAGATCCGGTCCTCCGCCGAGGTGTACGACACCGCGGTCGGGCAGCTGTCCGGGGTGCCCGTGGCCTCCGCGCTGGGCGACCAGCAGGCCGCCGTGTTCGGGCAGGCCTGTTACGACGTCGGCACCGCGAAGAACACCTACGGCACCGGCAGTTTCCTGCTGCTGAACACCGGCAACCGGCCGGTGCCGTCCAAGAGCGGGCTGCTGACGACGGTGGGCTACAAGATCGGCGGGGAGGCGCCGGTGTACTGCCTGGAGGGGTCCATAGCGATAACGGGCGCGCTGGTCCAGTGGTTCCGCGATCAGCTCGGGATCATCCGGAGCGCCGACGAGATCGAGACGCTGGCCGCGAGCGTCGACGACAACGGCGGCGCCTACATCGTGCCGGCGTTCTCGGGCCTGTTCGCGCCGTACTGGCGCTCCGACGCGCGCGGGGTCGTCACCGGCCTCACCCGGTACGTCACGAAGGCGCATCTCGCGCGCGCGGTGCTGGAGGCGACGAGCTGGCAGACCCGCGAGGTCGTGGACGCGATGCACCAGGACTCCGGGGTGCGGATCACCACCTTGAAGGTGGACGGCGGCATGACCAGGAACAACCTGCTCATGCAGCACCAGGCGGACGTCCTCGGGGTGCCGGTGATCCGGCCGCGGGTGTCGGAGACGACCTGTCTGGGCGCCGCCTACGCGGCCGGGCTGGCCACGGGGGTGTGGAACGACCTGGACGAGCTGAAGTCGCACTGGCGGAAGGACGCCGAGTGGACGCCCGCCATGGAGGCGCCGGTCCGCGACCGCGAGTACCGCAACTGGCGCAGGGCCGTGGAGAAGAGCTTCGGCTGGCTGGCGGAGGACGGGGGCTCGGAGTCGTAGAAGCTGCCGCACGCGCGCGTGGGTGCTCCGCACAGGACCACGGCCCGTACCCCGGTCGGCGGGGGTACGGGCCGTACCCGCCGGTCAGCCGAGCACGGTCTGGCGGCGGTCGGCCGCGTACTCCATCGCGTGCTGGACGACGCCGATGAGCACTTCCTTGACCGACTCCCGGTCGCGGGCGTCGCACAGCAGGACGGGCACGTCGTCGTCCAGGTCGAGGGCCTGCCGGACGGAGTCGGCGGGGTAACGGGCGGCTCCCTCGAAACAGTTGACCCCGACGAGGAAGGGGATGGAACGCCGCTCGAAGTAGTCGACGGCGGCGAAGCAGTCCTCCAGGCGGCGCGTGTCGGCGAGGACGACGGCGCCGAGTGCTCCCTCGGAGAGCTCGTCCCACATGAACCAGAACCGTTCCTGTCCGGGCGTGCCGAAGAGGTACAGCACCAGGTCCTCGCGCAGGGTGATGCGGCCGAAGTCCATGGCCACCGTGGTGGTGTGCTTGCCCTCCACGCCGCTGGTGTCGTCGACGGGACGCCCGGCCTCGGTGAGCAGTTCCTCGGTGCGCAGCGGCCTGATCTCGCTGACCGCGCCGACGAGGGTCGTCTTGCCCACGCCGAAGCCGCCGGCCACCAGGATCTTGAGCGTGACGGGCTCGACCGGAGGCTTGCCGCGCTCAGAACGCCCGAAGATCATCGGTCTCTTCTCCTGCTTGATGGGGTTCGGGCGACGGTCGGCCGTAGCCGCCGCCACCGGGGGTTTCGATGACGAGTACGTCGCCGGGACCGACGTCGGCCGAGCCGCTCGCGCCGAGGTCGGTGACGGTGCCGTCGGGGCGCGCCCACCCGGTTTGGGCGTG
>NZ_JBEYXJ010000153.1:0-15823 GCF_040645015.1 Streptomyces sp. NPDC046881
GGGAACATGTCCTCGAACAGCTGCGGGATGGCCAGCTGGCCGTTGGTGACCTTCACCCCGGCCGCGATCGCCATGAAGCCCAGCAGGGCCAGCAGACCCAGCATGAGGGAGTACAGCGGCAGGATCGTGGTGTTGCGGCGGATCACCTCACGGCTCCTGGACGACAGGGTCGCGGTGATCGAGTGCGGGTACATGAACAGCGCCAGCGCGGAGCCGAGGGCCAGCGTGGCGTACGTCCACTGGTTCGCGTCCCCCGGCGCCAGCGCCCCGCGCGGCTTGCCGGTGGCCGGATTCACCTGGCTGAACGCCTCGCCCGCCTTGGCGAAGATGTCGTCGAAGCCGCCCAGCTTGATCGGGATGTAGATGATCGCCACCGCGATGACGATGTAGATCAGCGTGTCCTTGACGAACGCGATCAGGGCGGGGGCGCGCAGGCCGGAGGAGTAGGTGTAGGCGGCCAGCACACCGAAGGCGATGAGCAGCGGCAGGTCCTTGACGAACCAGTTGGTGTTCTCGCCGCCGCCGACGCCCATCACGTCCAGCACCGCCTGGATGCCGACCAGCTGGAGCGCGATGTACGGCATGGTCGCCAGGATGCCGGTCACTGCCACCGCCAGCGACAGACCCTTCGAGCCGAACCGGCCGCGCACGAAGTCGGAGGTGGTGACGTACCCGTGCCGGTGCGAGACCGACCACAGGCGCGGCAGGAAGGTGAAGATCAGCGGGTACACCAGGATCGTGTACGGCACAGCGAAGAAGCCGGCCGCGCCCGCCGCGTAGATCGCCGCCGGTACGGCGACGAAGGTGTACGCCGTGTACAGGTCACCGCCGAGCAGGAACCAGGTGATCCAGGTGCCGAAGGACCGGCCGCCCAGACCCCACTCGTCCAGGGACTGGTCGTTCTCGGCCCTGCGCCAGCGCGCGGCCAGGAACCCCATGACCGTGACGGCCAGGAAGAAGAAGATGAAGACGCCGAGCGCGACGCCGTTGACGCCGTCCTTCACTTCGCCGCACCCCCGTCCGCGCCCCGGCGGGCGCGCTGGTCACGCTGCCAGAGCTTGTAGGCCAGCATGGTGAGCGCGGTGGAGATCAGCACCCAGAGCATCTGGTACCAGTAGAAGAACGGGATCCCGATGAACGCGGGATCCGTCTTGGCGTACGAGCCGACCCACAGCATCGCCACGAAGGGCGCGACGAGACACAAGGCGATGATCACCCGGCCCGGTGTCACCACCGGCGGTCTCATTTCAGGCGTTTCGGACATGCCACGGCTCCGTCCCCTCGCTGATCACCTGTGTAATGCGCAGGCAATCTAGGTGACGCCGTCGTGGCAGTGGAAGACCTCGTCCGCATATCGGTATATCGATTCGGCGAACGTGCCCGGCAGTTACTCCGCGGGCCGCTTCAGCCGGGCCACGAACTTGTACCGGTCACCGCGGTACACCGAGCGCACCCACTCCACCGGCTGGCCCTCGCGGTCCAGCGAGTGACGGGAGAGCATCAGCATCGGCAGGCCCACGTCGGTGCCGAGCAGACCCGCCTCGCGCGGGGTGGCCAGGGAGGTCTCGATGGTCTCCTCGGCCTCGGCGAGGTGGACGTCGTAGACCTCGGCGAGCGCGGTGTACAGGGAGGTGTACTTGGCCAGCGAGCGCCTGAGCGCCGGGAAGCGCTTGGCGGACAGGTGGGTGGTCTCGATGGCCATCGGCTCGCCGTTGGCCATGCGCAGCCGCTCGATGCGCAGCACGCGCCCGCCGGGGGTGATGTCGAGCAGCTCGGCGAGCCGGTCGTCGGCGGTGACGTACCCGATGTCCAGCAGCTGCGAGGTCGGCTCCAGGCCCTGGGCGCGCATGTCCTCGGTGTAGGAGGTGAGCTGGAGGGCCTGGGAGACCTTCGGCTTGGCCACGAAGGTGCCCTTGCCCTGGATGCGTTCCAGCCGGCCCTCGACCACCAGCTCCTGCAGGGCCTGCCGCACGGTGGTGCGGGAGGTGTCGAACTCGGCGGCCAGCGTGCGCTCCGGCGGGACCGGCGTGCCCGGCGCCTGGGTCTCCGTCATGTCGAGCAGGTGCTTCTTCAAGCGGTAGTACTTGGGCACGCGCGCGGTACGGGTGGTGCCGGCCTCGTTCTCCGCACTGCTGACGTCGGTGCTCATGCTCTGCCTTCCCGGCTCCGAATGCCGAAAGCGACCGACAACCCCATCGGCCACGGCTCACATCGTGGCACGGGTTGTCGTCTCAGCACTCCACCCCGCACGCTCCGTGATCTCCTCTGTATACCGTCGCACCCGCTGCTGGTCTAGTCCATCGGGAGGGTGAGCGGCGCCGGCTCTCGGGTGGGAGCGGCGCCCCCGGGGCTAGATCCCCTGCCACTCCGGCTTGTGGGCGTAGGTGTGGCGGAAGTAGTCGGCCAGCTTCAGCTTGGACGCGGCGGCCTCGTCGACGACCACCGTGGCGTGCGGGTGCAGCTGGAGCGCGGAGGCGGGGCATACGGCGGCCACCGGCCCCTCGACGGTCGCGGCGACCGCGTCCGCCTTGCCCTCGCCGGTCGCCAGCAGCACCAGGTGCCGGGCCTCCAGGATCGTGCCGATGCCCTGGGTGATGACGTGGTGCGGGACCTGCTCGATGTCGCCGTCGAAGAAGCGGGCGTTGTCGATCCTGGTCTGCTCGGTCAGCGTCTTGATCCGGGTGCGCGAGGCGAGCGAGGAGCAGGGTTCGTTGAACCCGATGTGCCCGTCGGTCCCGATGCCGAGCAGCTGGAGGTCGACCCCGCCGGCCGCGGCGAGCGCGCGGTCGTACGCCTCGCACGCCGCCTGGACGTCCTCGGCGGTGCCGTCGGGTCCCAGGAACGCGTCCATGCCGATCCCGAGCGGCTCCAGCACCTCGCGGCGCAGCACCGAGCGGTAGGACTCGGGGTGCTCCGCGGGCAGCCCCACGTACTCGTCGAGCTGCGCTATCCGCGCCCGCGAGGCGTCCACGGCACCGGAGCGCACCTTGGCGGTCAGGGCCTGGTAGACGGGCAGTGGAGTGGAACCGGTGGCCACGCCGAGCAGGGCGTCCGGCCTGCGCCGCAGCAGCTGGGCCATGGCCTCGGCGATCAGCTCGCCGCCCGCGGCGGCGTCCGGAACGATGACAACTTCCACGCTGGGCCTGCCGTTCTGGAGAGGGCTCTGTGCGTCTCTATGTGGTTTAGACCAATCTAACAGAATCGACGTTCGATAGCATGGCGTTCGAGAGCATGGGAAGAGGGGCGAAGGACCGGGGAGACCGCCGGGCGGGGCCGGGGGCCGCGGGTGGAAATTGCCATGGCCATCTGGCCCCATGATTGACCCGGGCGGGCTAGGCTTCGTGGCATCGCGTGCCGTCGCTCCCTGTGCGCGGGACGCCTCCACACCATGGACACGCGTTCGTGGTCCAGTCCACAATCGCGTATGACAAGCCTCCGTCTTCCCCGCACAGGAAGGCGGATCGAGGAACCGGCGCTCTCTGCCCTGACTGCCCCGGCTCCTCGACCTTCGGCCGACCGGGACCGCACACCCCACGGCCGATGATGCTCCGGGCTGCGGTGCCGGGAGGGTTGAGGGTCCCTTCCAGGCGCCGCGGCCCGCGGGTGTTTTTCGGCCACCCGCGAGGCCCCGGGTACGCTCGCACACGTGCCCTCCATGAACGAGCTCGTACGCCAGCACACCGCCCTCGACGACTCCGATCTCGAGTGGCTCCACCTGCTGGTCTCGGAGTGGCAGCTGCTCTCCGACCTCTCCTTCGCCGACCTGGTGCTCTGGGTCCCCACCCGGGACGGCACCCGGTACGTCTCGGTCGCCCAGATGCGGCCGAACACCGGCCCGACCTCCTACCAGGACGACATGGTCGGCCACCTCGTCCCGCGCGGCCGGCGGCCCATGCTGGACGCGGCCCTGGACGAGGGCCGGATCGTGCGCGAGGGCGACCCGGAGTGGCGCGAGGAGGTCCCCGTACGGGTCGAGTCCATCCCCGTACGGCGTGAGGGCCGCGTCCTCGGCGTGATCGCCCGGAACACCAACCTGCTCACCGTGCGCACCCCGAGCCGCCTGGAGCTGACCTACCTGCAGAGCGCCTCCGACCTGGCACAGATGATCGCGGCCGGCTCCTTCCCGTTCCCGAACCAGCAGGTCGACATGGACGCCTCCCCGCGCGTCGGCGACGGCCTGATCCGGCTGGACGCGGACGGCATCGTCCAGTACGCCTCCCCGAACGCCCTGTCCGCCTACCACCGGCTCGGCCTCGCCGCCGACCTGGTCGGCCACCACCTCGGGCGGACCACCGCCGAACTCGCCCCGACCCGGGGACCGGTGGACGAGGCGCTCGCCAAGGTGGCCAGCGGCTGGGCGCCGCGCGAGTTCGAGATCGAGGCCCACGACGGCGTCATCCAGTTCCGCGCCATCCCGCTCAAGCCCAAGGGGACGCGCATCGGTTCGCTGGTGCTGCTCCGGGACGTCACCGAACTGCGGCGCCGCGAACGCGAGTTGATCACCAAGGACGCCACCATCCGGGAGATCCACCACCGGGTGAAGAACAACCTCCAGACGGTGGCCGCGCTGCTCCGGCTCCAGGCCCGGCGCATCGAGTCCGAGCGCGGCCGGGAGGCGCTGGAGGAGGCGGTCCGCCGCGTCGGGTCCATCGCCATCGTCCACGAGACGCTGTCCCAGAACCTGGACGAGCGGGTGGAGTTCGACGACATCGCCGACCGGGTGCTCGCCATGGTCGCCGAGATCTCCCCGGGCAAGGTGACCGGCCGGCGCAGCGGACGGTTCGGCATACTCGACGCCGAGGTCGCCACCCCGCTGTCCATGGTCCTCACCGAGATCCTGCAGAACGCCCTGGAGCACGGCTTCCGCGAAGGCGACACCGGCACGGTCGAGGTCTCGGCGGTCCGGGGCGGCACCACCAAGGAGGCCCGGCTGCTGGTCACCGTCCAGGACGACGGCGTGGGCCTGCCCGAGGACTTCGACCCGCACCGCTCGGGCAACCTCGGCCTGCAGATCGTACGGACGCTGGTGGAGGGCGAGTTGGGCGGCACGTTCGACATGGTGCCGGCGCCGGAGCGGGGGACCCGGGTGATCCTCGACATCCCGGTGCGCGCACAGAAGTGAGCCGACGGGCTCCCGGGAGAGCGGGCACAGCAAAAAGCCCCGGACCACCGTTGGTCCGAGGCTGATGCTCGTTGATGAACTGCGCGCTGCGGCTCGGGGGCGGGAGATGCGTACGTGCTGTGCGCGCCGCCAAGCTCAGGCTGTCAGCAGGGGTGGGTGTGTCAGGCGGAGGCCTGACGAGCCCGGTTGCGAGCGGCGCGGCGCTTCATGGCGCGGCGCTCGTCCTCGCTGAGACCACCCCAGACGCCGGAGTCCTGGCCGGACTCGAGCGCCCACTGCAGACACTGCTCGATCACCGGGCAGCGACGGCAGACGGCCTTGGCTTCCTCGATCTGCAGCAGCGCAGGACCGGTGTTGCCGATGGGGAAGAAGAGCTCGGGGTCTTCCTCGCGGCAAACGGCGTTGTGACGCCAGTCCATGGCTGCTACCTCTCCTTGGTATTACGTGCAAGTTGCTTGTGAATGTGAACGCTTTCACGAATCCCTCAACAAGTGAAGGGCCGACCGCCGAGTCTTCACCCGGCGTGGTCCTGTGTTTGTAGAGGGGTTCCGGTGATCAGTGGAGGCCGGTGTTGCGGGCCGTCCCGATCGCCACGTAGAGACTCGCAAACCTCAGCGGCGGATACAACCCCTTCCGGAAAGTTTTTTTTGATTCCTCGGTGTCGACTAGGTCACAGCCGTACTTCCATGGGGTGGATCCTGGCCTAAACGTTCGAGTGAAAGGACTTTCGCCCGTTCCGCTCACACAATCACACGCAGTGCACGGCGTACGCCTGTGAACGTCACGCTCGTACGCAGCCCGAGGTGGTCACCGTCCATCTGCAGGGGCAGGGGCACCTTCGAATGCAAGGTGAACTGGTCCAGATCGTGCAGGGAGAGGGCGTGCTTGCCCTGTGGACCCCGCTCGGGGGACGAAGTGAGCAACTGGGTGCCATACCGGGCAACCGCGGCGGTCGACAGACGGCTGAGACCGAGTACGTCGATGCCGGTGTCGAACGAGGCCTTAGGTGACGTATACATGGGGCGATTGCCGAGATACGTCCATGGAGACGTGTTCGAGACTATCGCCACGACGAGATCCTCGACCGGATCCGCGCCGGGCCGTTCGAGCGTGATCGTGCCGTGCCGCCGGTTCGGCTCGCCGAGGAACTGCCGGACCACTTGACGGACGTAGAGCGCGTGCGTCGACTTCTTCCCGCGCTCGCGCTGCTGCTCGACCCGGCCTACCACGCCCGCGTCGAACCCGAGCCCGGCGTTGAACGTGAACCAGCGGGCCGGTACCGCCTCGTCCTCGGTGCCCGGCGTGCCCGAGGTCAGCCCGAGCCCGACGACCCGCTCGCTGCCCTCGCGCAGCGCGTCCAGCAGGGCGCCGGTGGCCTCGACGGGGTCGTTGGGCAGGCCCAGGGCGCGGGCGAAGACGTTCGTGGAGCCGCCGGGGACGACGGCGAGGCCGGGGAGGCGGTCCGGGGCGGGGCCGGCGTGCAGGAGGCCGTTGACGACCTCGTTGACCGTGCCGTCGCCGCCGAGGGCCACCACCAGGTCGATGTCGTCGCTCTCCGCCGCCTGCCGGCCGAGGTCACGGGCGTGGCCGCGGTACTCGGTGGTGACCGCCTCCAGTTTCATCTCGCTGGCCAGCGCGTGGATCAGCACATCGCGTCTGCGTGCGCTTGTGGTGGTTGCCGCCGGATTGACCACGAGGAGTGCACGCATGCATGGCAGCGTACCTACTGGGGGGTATCGGGCCCATACCGAGGTAGGGATCCGGTAAGAGACCGGGGCGTGAGCCTGGACACTCGGGGGCGCGGGGCACGGCGGCGCGCCCGCGGGGGAGGGCTACCCTGCTGGGGTGAGCAGTCAGCAGACCCCCGCCCCGGACACCGCCGAAGCCGTCGCACCCGCGGGGCCGCGCCCGCGCCGGCTGACGTACGCGGCGGTGCTGGCCGCGCTGGAGGGCACCGCCCTGCTGGCCGGCGGCCTGTGGGTGCTCGTCCTCGGACTCACCGGCGCCCCGGACGACCGGCAGCAGGCCGTGACCCTCGGGATCACCCTGGCCGTCCTCGCGCTGCTGCCGCTGCTCGCCGCGCGCGGTCTGCTGCTGCGCCGCGGCTGGAGCCGGGGCCCCGCGGTGATCACCCAGGTCATGGCGCTTCCGGTGGCCTACAACCTGCTCCGGGCCGACAGCATGGCCATCCCGGTCGGCATCGTCCTCGCGGTGGTCGCCGTGGCGGCGCTGGTGCTGCTCGTCAACGGCGAGACGACCCGGGCCCTCGGGATCAAGGGACCGGGCCGGGCCGAGTAGCCGCCCCGGACGGCGCTCACTCCTCGACGAGGAGCTTCTCCCGCAGCTGGGCCAGCGTGCGGGCCAGCAGCCGGGAGACGTGCATCTGCGAGATGCCGACCTCCTGCGCGATCTGCGACTGGGTCATGTTCCCGAAGAAGCGCAGCAGCAGGATCCGCTTCTCGCGCGGCGGCAGGTCCTCCAGCAGCGGCTTGAGGGACTCGCGGTACTCCACGCCCTCCAGCGCCTCGTCCTCGGCGCCCAGGGTGTCGGCGACCGCCGGCGACTCGTCGTCCGTGTCCGGGACGTCCAGGGACAGCGTGGAGTACGCGTTCGCGGACTCCAGGCCCTCCAGGACCTCCTCCTCGGAGATGGCGAGCTTCTCGGCCAGCTCGTGGACCGTCGGGGAGCGGCCGTGCAGCTGGGACAGCTCGGCCGTGGCGGTGGTCAGCGAGAGCCGCAGCTCCTGCAGCCGGCGCGGCACCCGGACCGCCCAGCCCTTGTCGCGGAAGTGGCGCTTGATCTCGCCGACCACGGTCGGGGTGGCGTACGTGGAGAACTCCACACCGCGCTCGGGGTCGAACCGGTCGACGGACTTGATCAGACCGATCGTGGCGACCTGGGTGAGGTCGTCCAGCGGCTCGCCGCGGTTGCGGAACCGGCGCGCCAGGTGCTCCACGAGCGGCAGGTGCATACGGACCAGCTGGTTGCGCAGCTCCGCGTACTCCGCGCTGCCCGCGTTCAGCTTGCGCAGCTCCACGAACTTCGCCCGCGCCCCGCTGCGGTCCTGAGGGCCGTGCTGCACGGCCTGCACGGCCTCCGCGCCCGGCGCCTCGTCCTCGGCGTACCGCTCGTGCTCGCTCATCGTCCCGCCCGTAGCCCTTCCCCGAGCCGTGGCCCCCGCTCGGACGCCGGGATCGGCGCCGTCGCGTGCCTCCGGTGGCGTGCCCTCTCCGGCACCGTCACCGTCGACCCGCGCGGAGTCGCCCTCCGGGTGCGGCCTGGCCTGCTCGGGGATGCCGTCGATGCCGTCCGCCATGCGCCGGGATCCGTCCCGGGGGCCCGCCCCGGAGGTCTCGGCGCTGCTCGACCAGGGGGCACCCCCGTCCCCGGTCGGCAGCTCGCGCGTGCCGCGCTCTTCGTCCCGCACCGGCCCGTCCCCGTTCCTCACGCCGGCCCGGGGCCGGCGCCGCGCTGTTTGTAGAGGCTGATCGACACCGTCTTGTCCTCGTCCACGGCGGACGAGACCTTGCCCGCCAGGGCCGACAGCACGGTCCAGGCGAAGGTGTCCCGCGAGGGGGCGTGGCCGTCCGTGGTCGGCGCCGACACCGTGACTTCCAGCGAGTCGTCGACGAGCCGGAAGACACAGCTGAGCACCGAGCCGGGGACGGCCTGCTGGAGCAGGATCGCGCAGGCCTCGTCGACGGCGATGCGCAGGTCCTCGATCTCGTCCAGGGTGAAGTCCAAGCGGGCCGCGAGACCGGCCGTGGCCGTCCGCAGCACCGACAGGTAGGCACCCGCAGCCGGCAGCCGGACTTCCACGAAGTCCTGGTTCGCCGCGGGCTCGCCTGCGATCTGGGACACCCTCACCTCCATGGTGGTACAAGCTTTACGGGGCCGAGGGTCGCCCCCCGGGGTAACGCACATGTGGTTCAAGCGGTGACGCTATCGCGCTCCGAACGTTCCTGTCCCGGGACCCCAACCCCCTGGCGTCACTCACAGTAAAGCTGTGGATACGCTCCGTGTCTAGAGGGTTTGCGGGCCCAAAAGGGAAGAGCGCGCGCCGGGTTGACGTACCCAGACGTCAGACGCTCGAACCGTCGTGCGGCAGCCGCCGCATGCAGTGTCACACGAGAACGCGGTCGGACGGGAACACTCAGACGAGCACGTGGTCGACGAAGCACCACCGCCAGTCCTCGCCGGGCTCGAAGGTCCGCATCACCGGGTGACCGGATTGCGCGTGGTGCTCCGTCGCGTGCCGCCCCGGCGAGGAGTCGCAGCAGCCGACGTGGCCACAGGTCAGGCACAGCCGCAGCTGTACCGGGTGCGTGCCGTCGCGCAGGCACTCGGGACAGGTCTCGTCGAGGGGCTCCGGTTCCGGGTGCGGCAGCGCGTCGGCGTGCGTGCACTGTTTCATGATTGCCAGATTACGACGGGTGTGCGGGTGGCCGCGCGAAGACGAGGGTGGGCGAGGACCATGGACGTGATGCCCCTGCTGTTGCTGGTGGCGGGCAGTGCCGCGGTGGCCGGGGCGGCCCGGCGCACCCCCGTGCCGGCGCCGCTGCTGCTGGTCGCGGCGGGTCTGGCGGTCTCGTACGTCCCCGGGGTGCCGTCCTACACCCTCGATCCGCACGTCGTCCTGCCGCTGCTGCTGCCCCCGCTGCTGTACACCTCCGCGAGCGACAGCTCCTACCTCGACCTGCGGGCGCAGCTGCGGCCGGTGGCGCTGCTCTCCGTGGGCTACGTGCTCTTCGCGACCGTCGTGGTCGGCTGGGCCGCCTATCTGCTGGTCCCCGGGCTGTCGCTGCCCGCGGCGCTGGTGCTGGGCGCGGTGGTGGCCCCGCCGGACGCGGTGGCCGCCACGGCGGTCGCGCGCCGGGTCGGCCTGCCCTCCCGGATCACCACCATCCTCCAGGGCGAGTCCCTGCTGAACGACGCCACGGCGATCACCGCCTACAAGGTGGCTCTCGGCGCCGCCGTCGGCGCGGGCGCCACCTGGGCGGGCGCCATCGGCGAGTTCGCGCTCGCCGCGGTCGGCGGTGTCGGCATCGGCCTCGTCCTGATGGCGCCCCTGCACTGGCTGCGCACGCACCTGACCGAGCCCCTGCTGCAGAACACGCTCTCGCTGCTGATCCCGTTCGTGGCCTACGGGGTCGCCGAGCAGGCGCACGCCTCCGGGGTGCTCGCGGTCGTGGTCGTCGCCCTCTACCTCAGCCACCGCGCGTGGGAGGTCGACTTCGCCACCCGGCTCCAGGAGGAGGCGGTGTGGAAGATGGTCGCCTTCGTCCTGGAGTCCGCGGTGTTCGCGCTGATCGGCCTCCAGCTGCCTATCGTCCTGAAGCGGCTCGGCGAGTACGAGGGCGGTGCCGCCGCCTGGTACGCGTTCGCCGTCTTCCTGGTCGTGGTGGTGGCCCGGTTCGTCTGGGTCTACCCCGCCACCTTCCTGCCCCGGCTGATGTCGGCGCGCATCAGGGAGCGCGAGGCCGACCCCACCTGGCGGGGCGCCATGGTCATCTCGTGGGCCGGGATGCGCGGGGTGGTCTCGCTGGCCATCGCCTTCGCCATCCCGTCGAGCATGGCCGCCGGCCCCCGCAACCTGATCCTCTTCCTGACCTTCACCACCGTCATCGGCACCCTCGTCGTCCAGGGCGTGACGCTGCCGCCGCTGATCCGGCTGCTGAGGTTCCCCGGCCGCGACCGGCAGGCCGAGACGCTCGCCGAGGCCAACGCCCAGGCGCAGGCCTCGCGGGCCGCGGAGGCCCGGCTCGACGAACTCCTCGCCGACGAGCGCAACGCCCTGCCGCCGCCGCTCGCCGACCGGCTGCGCAGTGTCCTGGAGCGCCGCCGCAACGCCGTCTGGGAGCGGCTCGGCCAGGTCAACCCGGTCACCGGCGAGTCCGCGGACGACACCTACCGCCGGCTGTCCCGGGAGATGATCAGCGCCGAGCGCGCGGTCTTCGTCAAGCTGCGCGACCTGCGCTACATCGACGACGAGATGCTGCGCGCGCTGCTGCGACGCCTGGACCTGGAGGAGGCGGCGGCCTTCCGGGAGGCCGCTTAGCGTCCCGGGGCGGCCGTCCCCGGTTCCGGGAACGGCCGCCCGGTGACGACGGCGGCGATCGTCGTCCCGCGCGCGAAGGCGCCCTCCTGCGCCAGGGCGGCGAGCCCATAGAGCAATTTGGCGACATAGAGACGCTCGACGGGCAGTCCGTGGCGCTGCTCGAAGTCCTGTGCGAACGCCTCCAGTTCCGGGGTCGTGCGGGCGTAACCCCCGCAGTGGAAGCGGTCGTCCAGGGACCACGTGCCGCTGCGGGCGCCGAAGGCACGTTCCTGCAGGGCCTGTACGTCGGCTTCCAGGAAGCCGCCCTTCAGGACCGGTACGCCCAGCGCCCGCTGGCCGTCCGCCAGTCCGGCGGCGAGGCCCGCGAGGGTGCCGCCGGTGCCGCAGGCGACCGCGACGACGTCGGCGTGGCCGCGCAGTTCCGTGCCGAGGGCGCGGCAGCCGCGGACCGCCTCGGCGTTGCTGCCGCCTTCGGGCACGACGTACGCGTCCTCGGCACCGGCCGCGCGCAGGATCCGGGCCAGGGTCCGAGGCTCGGTCTTGCGGCGGTACGTCGATCTGTCGACGAAGTGCAGCCGCATGCCGTCGGCCGCGCACCGGGCCAGGGACGGGTTCAGCGGGCGGCCGGCCAGCTCCTGACCGCGGACCACGCCCGTGGTCGGCAGGCCCAGCAGGCGGCCCGCGGCGGCGGTGGCGCGCAGGTGGTTGGAGTAGGCCCCGCCGAAGGTGACCAGCGGGCGGCCCGCGGCCGCGGCGAGGTTCGGCACGAGTTTGCGCCACTTGTTGCCGATGAGGTCGGGATGGACGAGGTCGTCGCGCTTGAGCAGCAGCCGCAGCGCGTGGCGTCCGAACCGGCTGTCCCGCACCTCCTGCAGGGGGGAGGGCAGACGGGGGGCGAACGGGTCCGGGCTGGTCACCGCTTCATTGTCGCCCGGCCTCCGCTCCCGCGACCCTAGTCCTTCAGCCGTTCCCGTACCCGTTCCCTCAGCCACGCCATCGAGAAGCCCCGCGGATCCACCTTCCCCGGCTGCCACTCCCGGTGGCCGATGACCGACCGTTCCGTCCACCCGTGGTGCCGGCACAGTGCCGCGGCGGCCCGTTCGATCGCCTCCAGCTGCTGCGGCGGCCACGGGTCCTCCCCGTCGCCGAGGTTCTCGCACTCGAAGCCGTAGAAGTGCCGGTTGCCGTCGGTGTTGGCCTCGTTGTCCGGCGGCAGGCCCTTCTCGGCGATCACCGCGCGCAGCACCTCGTCGTCACCGAGCCCGGCGTGGTTGGCCCGGCCGTAGCCGACCAGGTGGACCGTGCCGTCCTTGGTGATCACGCCGTGGCACAGCGGCCCCGGCAGCTCCGGGTAGCCGTCGCGGCACAGCTCCACCGTCCGCGCGCCGCCCCGGGTCACCGTGTGGTGGATCATCACGCCGTGCACCGGCCCCCAGGGGCCCTTGTGGTTGCGGTTGTGGTGCCGCCAGTCGCCGACCTCCACGACCGTGACGCCCTCCGCCCTGAGCGCGTGCAGGAATCCGTTTGCCGACATGGGTGCGGCCATACCCGACTCCTTCGTGCCGTGCCGTCCGGCCGCCGGTCGCGGCCGGGTGTCCTGCCCCGTTCAACGAAGCCGGACGTCGCCCCGTTCAACGAGGCCGGACTCCGGGGGACGCGCCGTTCGTACGGTGTGCGAGCCGATCCGGACAACCGGCGGGGAGCGGGGGCCGGAACGAGATCCCTCTTCGTGCCCAGTAGTCCGATGATCCATTCCCGCTCTTTCGGGTTATGGCGCGCTCACGGTCCGTGCTGGAACGCTCGAAGGCGAGACCGGTGCCCGTGCGATCCGGCACCGGGCGTACATGGGAGGCATTTCTCTATGTCGGTAGGCGAAGAGGTCCGCACGGATCAGGGCAAGCCGCAGCAGTCCCTCGGGACGGCGGCAGCGCGGAACCTGGCCACCACCACCAAGTCCGTTCCGCAGATGCAGGAGATCAGCTCCCGCTGGCTGCTGCGCACGCTTCCCTGGGTGGACGTCCAGGGCGGCACCTACCGGGTGAACCGGCGGCTGACGTACGCCGTCGGCGACGGCCGGATCACCTTCGTGAAGACGGGTGACCAGGTGGAGGTCATCCCGAACGAACTGGGCGAGCTGCCGGCCCTGCGGTCCTACGGGGACGAGGAGGTGCTGACGGAGCTGGCCCGGCGCTGCCGGCAGCGCGACTTCGCGGCCGGCGAGGTGATCGCCGACTTCGGCAACCGGACGGACGAGGTCTACCTGCTCGCCCACGGCCGCGTGGAGAAGGTCGGCACGGGTCCCTACGGCGACGACGCGGTGCTCGGCGTCCTCGCCGACGGCGCCTACTTCGGCGACCAGGCGCTGCTCGACCCGGAGGCGATCTGGGAGTACACCGTCCGCGCGGACACCCCGACCACCGTGCTGATCCTCAGCCGCCAGGACTTCGAGCAGGTCGCCGAGCGCGCCGACTCGCTGCGCGCCCACCTCGAACAGCTGCGCTCGATCCCCGAGCAGCGGACCAACAAGTACGGCGAGAAGGAGGTCGAGCTGGCGGCCGGCCACTCCGGCGAGCCCGACATCCCGCACACCTTCGTGGACTACGAGGCGCGGCCCCGCGAGTACGAACTCAGCATCGCCCAGACCGTGCTGCGCATCCACTCGCGCGTGGCCGACCTGTACAACCAGCCGATGAACCAGACCGAGCAGCAGCTGCGGCTGACGGTCGAGGCGCTGAAGGAGCGCCAGGAGCACGAGCTGGTCAACAACCCGGAGTTCGGTCTGCTCAGCAACTGCGAGTACGACCAGCGGATCCAGCCGCACGACGGCGTGCCCAGCCCGGACGACCTGGACGAGCTGCTCAGCCGCCGCCGGGGCACCAAGCTGCTCCTGGCCCACCCGCGCGCGATCGCCGCGATCGGGCGGGAGCTGAACAAGCGGGGACTGGTCCCGGAGACCATCGACATCTCCGGCAACCGCATCCCCACCTGGCGCGGGGTCCCGATCTACCCGTGCAACAAGATCCCGATCAGCGAGGCCCGTACCACCTCCATCATCGCGATGCGTACCGGAGAGGCCGACCAGGGTGTCATCGGCCTCAGGCAGTCCGGCATCCCGGACGAGATCGAGCCGAGCCTGTCGGTCCGGTTCATGGGCATCAACGAACAGGCCATCATCAAGTACCTGGTGACGGCGTACTACTCGGCCGCCGTCCTGGTGCCCGACGCGCTCGGCGTGCTGGAGAACGTCGAGATCGGCCGGTGGAGGTGACGTCTCCGCACGTCGCGGCCGTGTCCCCGCCCGCCGGCCCGGGTAGGCCCTCGGGGTATGCGTCCGGCGGGGCCGGTGGCGCCGGCCTCCGCGGACCTGGCGAGGGGGAGGCATGGCCGAGTTCGTGACGGAGACCGAAGAACGCTCCTCCGGTGTGCCGCGTCCCGGCACGGCGGAGGAGCCGCGGGAGAAGACCGGGGAGGCCGGCGGCCCGCCCGACGCGCAGGAGGCGGCGGTCCAGCTGGAGCGCACCCGGGCGCTGGTCGACCCGGAGCTGCGCGCGGCCGTGGGATCGCTGCCCGGTGCCATGCGCCGGACCGGGCTGTACCACTTCGGCTGGCAGCACGCCGACGGCAGCCCGGCCGAGGGCCACGCGGGCAAGGCGATCAGGCCGGCGCTGGTCCTGGCGGCCGCCGCCGCGCTCGGCGGGCCGGCGGCCCGGACGGCGGCCGTGCGGGCGGCGGCGGCGGTCGAGCTGGTCCACAACTTCACACTGGTGCACGACGACGTGATGGACCGGGACACCACCCGCCGGCACCGGCCGACGGTGTGGACCGTGTTCGGCGACGCCGACGCGATCCTCGCCGGGGACGCCCTCCAGGCGCTGGCCTTCCGGCTGCTCGCCGAGGACCCGCACCCGGCCTCCGCCCCGGCCGCGGCCCGGCTCGCGGCCTGTGTCGTGGAGCTGTGCGAGGGCCAGCACGCCGACACGGACCTGGAGCGGCGCGCACCGGAGGCGGTCACCCTGGAGGAGGTGCTCGTCATGGCGGAGGCGAAGACCGGGGCCCTGCTGGGCTGCGCCTGCGCCCTCGGCGCGCTGTACGCGGGCGCGGGCGAGGAGGAGGTGGCCGCGCTGGACGGCTTCGGCCGCCAGGCCGGGCTCGCCTTCCAGCTGATCGACGACGTCATCGGGATATGGGGCGACCCCCGGCACACCGGTAAGCCGGCCGGCGCGGATCTGGCCGCCCGCAAGAAGTCCCTGCCGGTGGTGGCGGCGCTGACCTCCGGCACCCCGGCGGCGGCCGAACTCGCCGCGCTCTACGGGAGGCCGTACCCGGAGGGGGAGGCGGCGGCCGGGGAGATCGCGCGTACGGCACTGGCGGTGGAGCGGGCCGGCGGCCGGGACTGGGCGCAGGCCGAGGCGGCCGACCGGATGGCCCGGGCCATGCAGGAACTGGCGCGCGCGGTCCCCGATCCCGAGGCGGCGGGCGGTCTGCTGGCGCTCGCCGAGTTCGTCACCCGGCGCACCAGCTGAGGGCCGCCCGTCCCGGCGGCCCGAGAAGGCCCCGGAGTCCCCGGCCCGTGCGGCTCCTGACCCCGCACGGACACCGGGGGCTCCGGTCGGGCGGCCCCGCGCACCCCCACAGTGCGCGGG
>NZ_JBEYXJ010000154.1:0-15692 GCF_040645015.1 Streptomyces sp. NPDC046881
GGGCGCGGCCCGCGCCTTCGCGGTTGGGGGGGGTCGCGCGTTGGGGGCCGCGCCCCCACGGCCGCGTCGGGAGTGGCGGGATCGGGGGGATGGTTACTTTTCGGCCGGGATGGGGGCCGGGGCCGGGCGCCGGGTGAGGAACCAGTGGCGGGCCGAGGCCAGCCACCAGGTCGCGGCGAAGCCCAGGACGACCAGGACGGCCACCGGGGCGTAGTTGAAGGTCTTCCAGGTGACCGGGGAGACCTGGGGAAGCATGAAGAGGACCGTGATCAGCACGACCCAGGCCACCGAGACGACCCCGACGGCGCCCGACCACCTGCCCAGGTGCCAGGGGCCGGGGGTGAACGCGGTGCCCTTGCGGACGCGCAGGTAGGTCGGGATGACGTACGCGATGTACAGGCCGATGACCGCGATCGACGTCACCGCCGCGTAGGCCGTCGTGTTGATCAGGTACGGCAGGCCCAGGGCCAGCGCGCCCAGCGCGGCCAGCCAGACCGCCGCCACGGGGGTGCGGGTGCGGGGGCTGACCGTGTGCCAGACGCGGGAGAAGGGCAGCGCGCCGTCCCGGGAAAAGGCGTAGATCATGCGGCTGTTGGCGGTCACGGAGGCCATGCCGCAGAACAGCTGGGCGCCGATCACCACCAGCAGCAGGAGTTTGCCGGCCGTGGCGCCGAGGGCGTCCAGGAGGATCTGGGCGGGCGGGGCGCCGGTGGGGGACGCGAGTGCCCTGTCGTACGACTGGATGGCGAAGGTGAAGCCGAGGAGCAGGACGAAGCCGGCGATCCAGGAGGTCCAGATGGAGCGGACGATGCCCTTGGGGCCCGCGGTGGCCGCGTCGCGGGTCTCCTCGGTCATGTGGGCGGAGGCGTCGTAGCCGGTGAACGTGTACTGGGCCATCAGCAGTCCCAGCAGCACCACGTACGGCCCGCTGCCCCAGCCGGTCCTGTCCACGAAGTGCGTGAAGACGAAGGACGCCGACTGGTGGTGGTCGGGGACCAGGGCGAGCGCGGCGACGATCACCGCGACCCCGAGGACGTGCCACCACACGCTCACGCTGTTCAGGAAGGCGACGATCCGCACGCCGAAGGTGTTCAGCAGGCCGTGCAGGACGAGGATCGCCGCGAACAGCGCCACCGTGCGGCCCGGGGTCACCTCGAAGCCGAACTGGAGGTTCAGCCAGGCGCCCAGGAAGGAGGCCGCCCCGAAGTCGATGCCCGCGGTCACCGCCACCTGGCCCAGCACGTTGAACCAGCCGGTGAACCACGCCCAGGCCGCCGCGGAGCGCGGGGGCGCCAGGCGGTGGGCCCAGAAGTACAGGCCGGCCGAGGTCGGGTAGGCCGAGCAGATCTCGGCCATCGACAGGCCCACGAACAGGGTCATCAGGCCGACCGCGACCCAGCCCCAGGTGATCACGGCGGGGCCGCCCGTGGTCATGCCGAAGAGGTAGAGGGTCAGACAGCCGGACAGCACCGAGATGATCGTGAAGGAGACGGCGTAGTTCGAGAACGCCGACATACGGCGGGCGAGGACCTGGGTGTAGCCGAGCTGGGCCAGCCGTTCCTCGTCCGACGGTCCGGCCGCTCTCGCGTCATCTGTCATGCCCCCAGCAATTCCCGCACCGGGGGCGTGACATGCGTCACCCGATGACCGGAAACCTACCCCGGGCACGCGGAAGGGCCCGTACGAACGTGTCGTACGGGCCCTTGCCTCACTGCCTCACTCGGCGTCAGCCGTTGCGCTTCCAGCGCGGCTTGTCCTCGCGGCGGCCGAAGGAGCCGTTGCCGCGGTGGTCGTCACGACGGCCGTAGGGGCGCTCGTGGCCGCCGGAGCGGAAGCCCGGGCGGTCGTCGCGGCGGTCGCGGTTGAACGGGCGGTCGCTGCCCCGGTGGCCGCTGCGCTCGTCACGGCGGAAGCCGCCACGGTCGTCACGGCGCTCGAAGGAACGGCCACCGCGGTCACGGTCGAACGGACGGCGCTCGCCCCGCTCGCCCCGCTCGCCCCGCTCGCCGCGGTCGTCCCGGCGCTCGAAGCCACGGCCACCGCGGTCGTCACGACGGTCGTCACGACGCTCGAAGCCACGGCCGCCCCGGTCGTCACGGCGCTCGAAGCCACGGCCGCCCCGGTCGTCGCGACGGTCGTCACGGCGCTCGAAACCACGGCCACCGCGGTCGTCACGACGGTCGTCACGACGTTCGAAACCACGGTCCCGGTCGAACGGACGGCGCTCGCCCCGGTCGCCGCGGTCGTCCCGGCGCTCGAAGCCACGGCCACCGCGGTCGTCGCGACGGTCCTCGCGACGCTCGAAGCCGCGCCGCTCCCGGCGCTCGTACGGCGCCGAAGCCGCCGGACGCTCCTCGCGCTCGGTCTCGCGCTCCACCGGCTCCTCGGCCACGGCGAGCTGCTCCGCCGCCGTCGCCTGGGCCTCGGCCACCGCGGCCTCCGGGTCGTCGCCACGCTCGCGGGCGACCCGGGCGACCAGCCGGTCGGCCTCCTCGCGCAGCTCGGTCGCGCGGCGCTGGGCGCGCTCCAGCTGCTTGGTGAGCTGGGCGACCTCGCGCTCGGCCTGCTGGGCGGCGTTGCCGGCGGACTCGGCCTGGACCTCGGTCATCGAGCGGGCGCCGGTGATCTCGGCGACCTCCGGGTCGAAGGCGGCACCGCCCTGGATGATGTGGCGGGCCGCGTCGACGCCGGCGTCCTCCATCAGGCGGAAGATCTGGCGCCGCTGGTGCGGCAGGGACAGCGAGACGACCGTGCCGGTACGGCCCGCACGGGCGGTACGGCCGGCGCGGTGCAGGTAGTCCTTGTGGTCGCCGGCCGGGTCCACGTTCAGGACCAGGTCGATGCCGTCGACGTGGATGCCGCGCGCGGCGACGTCGGTGGCGACCAGGACGTTGACGTAGCCGTCCTTGAAGTCGGCCAGGGTGCGGGTACGCGCGCCCTGGGTCATGCCGCCGTGCAGCGCGTCGGCCTTCACGCCGGACTCGCGCAGCTGCTCGGCGACGCGGTCGGCGCCCAGCTGGGTGCGGACGAAGATGATCGTACGGCCCTTGCGGGAGGCGATCGCGGCGGTGACCGGCGCCTTGTCCTTGGGCTTCACGATGAGGATGTGGTGCGACATGGTCGTCACCGCGCCCTGGGCCGCGTCCACCTCGTGCAGGACGGGCTCGTTCAGGTAGCGGTCGACCAGGGTCTTGATCTCGTTCTCCATCGTGGCGGAGAAGAGCATGCGCTGGCCGCCGGCCGGCACCTGGTCGAGCAGCTCGGTGACCTCGGGCAGGAAGCCCAGGTCGGACATCTGGTCGGCCTCGTCCAGGACGGCGATCTGCACGTCCTCCAGGGAGCAGGCGCCGCGGTTGATGATGTCGCGCAGCCGGCCGGGGGTGGCGACGAGGATGTCGACGCCGCGCTCCAGGGCGTAGATCTGGTTGCCCATGGAGGTGCCGCCGCAGACGACCTTCATCTTCAGGCCGAGGACGTCGCCGTACGGCTGGAGGGCGTCGGCGACCTGCATGGCCAGCTCACGGGTCGGGGTGAGGATGACCGCGCGGGGCTTGTGCTTCTGCGTCCGGCCGCCGGCCAGCTGGGCCAGGGTCGGCAGGCCGAAGGAGAGGGTCTTGCCGGAGCCGGTGCGGCCACGGCCGAGGATGTCCTTGCCGGCCAGGGCGTCCGGGATGGTCGCGGCCTGGATCGGGAAGGGGGTCGTCACGCCGTTCTGCGCGAGCTTGCGCACGATGCCCTCGGGGAGGCCGAGGTCGGCGAAGGTGATCTGGGGGGACTGGGGGGTGGTGTCAGCGGCCTCGGGGGCCTCGGTGACCTCGGTCGTCACGTCGACGAGTTCGTTCTCGAGCTCGTTGTCGTTCTCGGACACGACGATCTGGTCAGTACTGGACACGGACATGCGAATGCGAAACCTTCCGGAGTCTCTTCGGCACGCGCCCGTCAACTCCGTGTTTCGCTCACGACCGCCTCAATGCGGTCCGCCACGGCAAAGGAGAGTACGCGCCACACGGCGCTCTCTGCGATGGCGCCGGGCAAATGGGATCAAACGATCTACCACCATACGCACCTCCCACCCCTGAAGGCAAACCAGCTCATGGAGACGCTGGTCACGCTCTAGGCGGGCACCCCTGCCCGGGGCGCCGGCTCCCGCTGCTCCAACTGCGGCCCGGTCTCCTCGTGCGCCGACGAGGACGGCTCGGCCGACGGCGGCTCGGTGACGGGCGGCGGCGTGGTGGAGGCCGGCGGCTCGGCCGGGGCGGAGGTCACGGGAGGCGTCGGCTGGTCCTTGGTCGGCTCCGGGTCCCCGGGCTGGACCGTCCGGCCCGGCTCGGCCGGCGCGTGCGAGACGCTGCGCGCGGCCGACGGGGAGGCCGACGCCGGGGCCGACTCCCCCTTCTTCGCCTTGCCGCCGTGCCCGTGCTTGCCGTCCCCCGCCCGGCCCGCCTCGCGGGCGAGGCCGCCCACCCCGTCCACCGGGCCGCCGTCGGGGGCCTCGCCGCCGCGCTGTCCCGCCGGATGGGAGGGCCGGGCCCGGCCCGCGTCGTCGCCCACGTTCACGCAGCCGGCGGCGGCGGTGACGGCCAGGACCGCGGCGGCGAGACGGACGGGTACGTACAAGGGGCGCACGGCGGCCACCTCCGGGGGCAAGGAAAGAAGTCAACCTCCCCAACTCCCGCCGCCCGCAAGAGGACACGCGCCCCGCCCCCATCACCCTCCGCCCGCACCCCCGCTCCGGGTCATCCGTACCCGAGGGCGTGCAGCCGGGCGTCGTCGATACCGAAGTGGTGGGCGATCTCGTGCACGACGGTCACCTCGGTTTCGGCGACCACGTCCTCGCGGCTCTCGCACATCCTGAGCGTCGGCCCCCGGTAGACGGTGATCCGGTCCGGCAGGACACCCGCGTACCACTCGCCCCGGTCGGTCAGCGGCGTCCCCTCGTAGAGCCCGAGCAGCTCGGGATCGTCGGCGGGCGGTTCGTCCTCGACGAACACCGCGACATTGTCCATCAGCCGTGTCAGCTCCGGCGGGATCCGGTCGAGCGCCTCGGCGACCAGTTCCTCGAACTCCTCGCGCGTCATCTCCAGCACAGGGCCATTGTCCGGTAACGGTGCCGCATATCCACCGTCGCGTCCGGGCATACGGGACCAATGGCCCGCGTCCCCCTCGCAGCCCTGAGCACCATGCTGAACCGGACCTCGAACCGCACCCGCCCGCTGCCCGCCCTCGAACTCGCCGCCCGCCCCCGGCCCTGGCTGCGCGCCCTCGGCCTCACCGCGGTGGTCCTGGCCGGCGCCTGGCTGGGGC
Organism: Streptomyces sp. NPDC046881; assembly: GCF_040645015.1. Lineage (NCBI taxonomy): Bacteria > Bacillati > Actinomycetota > Actinomycetes > Kitasatosporales > Streptomycetaceae > Streptomyces > Streptomyces sp. NPDC046881. Next base: position 5,305 of record NZ_JBEYXJ010000154.1, read on the forward strand.
TGCTGATCGTCGGCAACGTCCGGGCCCCGGTCGGTCCGATGGACACGACGATGGCGCTGCGCCCCTCCCTGCACGGCGGTACGAAGATCAACGTGTCCCCGCTGGGCGCGCTCACCCTGGACAGCCATGTGGCCCCGGTCCGGCTGGACGTGAACGTCGACCAGCTGGATCCGCTGCGCTCGCAGGCGCTGGTGGACCACCCGGAGCGGATCTCCGGCCTGCAGGAGGAGGTCGCCCGGGACGTTGAGCACGGCACGCTCGACCTGGCCGTGCGCTCCTGCGTCGCCGTGGTCTCCGGGGCCACGGCCCTGGGCCTCGCCGTCTACCGCCGCCCGCGCCGGGCGCTGGCCGCCGGCGGGCTGGCCCTGGCCCTGCTGGCCGCCTCGGGCGCGTCGGCGTACGCCACCTGGAACCCGAAGTCGGTCCTGGAGCCGAGGTTCTCCGGGCTGCTCGGCTCGGCGCCGTCCGTGGTGGGCAACGCCCGCAGCATCGTCACGGAATTCGACGTCTACCAGAAGGAGTTGGCGCGCCTGGTGACGAACGTGACGAAGCTCTACGATGTCACGTCCACGCTCCCGGCGTACCGGCCGGACCCCTCCACCATCCGGGTCCTGCACGTGTCGGACATCCACCTCAACCCGGCCGCCTGGAAGATCATCGGCTCGCTGGTGAAGCAGTACCAGGTGAACGTGATCGTCGACTCCGGCGACACGATGGACCACGGCACGGCGGCGGAGAACGGCTTCCTGGATCCGATCCGGGACCTGGGCGTGCCGTACGTCTGGGTGCGCGGCAACCACGACTCGCGGATCACCCAGCGCTACCTGGAGCGCATGAAGAACGTGCACGTCCTGGACGACGGCCGGGCCCGGACGGTGGGGGGCCTGCGGTTCGCGGGCATCGGTGATCCGCAGTTCACCCCCGACCGCTCGGCGGCGCCCGGTGGCGAGGCATCCGAGCAGCTGGCGGGTGCCCGGCTGGCCAGCGCCCTGCACGACCAGCGGACGGCCGGCTCCCCGGTGGACGTGGCGGTCGCGCACGAGCCGTCCGCCGCGCGGGAGACCGACGGCGAGGTGCCGCTGGTGCTGTGCGGGCACCTGCACCACGAAGGGACGGAGCTGTTGCCGTACGGCACCCGGCTGCGCAGGGAGGGGTCGACCGGCGGCAGCGGGCTGCGTGCCGTGGAGCGCAAGTACCCCGCCCCGATCGAGGCCTCGATCCTCTACTTCGACCGGGACAGCCATCGGCTGCAGGCCTGGGACGCGATCAAGCTGGGGGGTCTGGGACTGACGACGGCCGAGGTCAGCCGCCATCTGGCGGACGACAACCAGCCGGGCGGCCCCGGTGCCTCGCGCTCTCCCTCGCCGGGGGCCACGGGCGCCCCGCGCTCCCCCTCGCCGACCGCTCCCGCCACCTCGCCGTAAACCGTTTTGGCGATACCCGTCGGCATCCCATATGCTTCTCACGTCCCCGACGCGCTGACAAGCGCCCAGGCGGGCCGATAGCCCTCATCGTCTAGCGGCCTAGGACGCCGCCCTTTCAAGGCGGTAGCACGGGTTCGAATCCCGTTGGGGGCACGCAATACCGTGTGCGACACTGTTGCACGCAAGCTTGGTCCTGTGGAGCAGTTTGGAGTGCTCGCCACCCTGTCAAGGTGGAGGCCGCGGGTTCAAATCCCGTCAGGACCGCTGGTGTTTCACGTGAAACACCGTGGCTGGGTAGCTCAGTTGGTACGAGCGTCCGCCTGAAAAGCGGAAGGTCGCCGGTTCGACCCCGGCCCCAGCCACAGCCGCCCTAACCAGGGCAGAGGCCCTCTCCACGATCGTGGAGAGGGCCTCTTTCATACCGGCTGTACGAGCCCTGCCCCCGGGACACCGACGGAGCACCGCCAGGTGAAGGCCTTACCGAGCATCGACCCGACGCTGCCGCTCGACTGGTATCCCGAGCGCGTCTGGTACACGTCCTACGGCTCCAACGTGCACCTGGACCGGCTGGCCGCCTACCTCAGGGGCGGGTGCCCGCCCGGTGGCGCCATGGAGTACCCGGGGTGCCGCGACCCCGCCATGCCGGCCCGGTCGATCCCCGTGGAACTGACCGGCGCGATGTACTTCGCCACCAGGTCACCGGTGTGGGGAGGCGGGCGCGCCTTCTACGACCCGGACGGGAACGGGCGGGTGCTGGCCAGGGCGCACCTGGTGACCGCCGGACAGTTCGCCGACATCGCCGCTCAGGAGATGTACCGGGCGCCGGGCGCGGACCTGGACCTGGTGGACGTCCTCACCCAGGGGCGCGCCGTGCTCGGCGAGGGTCGCTACGAGACGCTCGTCTGTGCCGGCCAGGTGGACGGCATGCCGGTCCTGACCTTCACGGCGCCGTGGGGGATGCACGACGTGCAGTGGGTTCCTCCCTCCGCCGCCTACCTCCGCTTCCTGGCCGAGGGCCTGCTCTCCGCCGGCGCGTGGGACCTGGACGCGGTCGCCTCCTATGTCGCGGCCTGCCCCGGCGCCACGGACCACTGGTCGCCGCAGGAGATCGCCGCCCTCCTCGACTAGCCCGCGAAGGTGGCCAGTACGATCAGGCCACATTTGGCGAGAACCCACTCCCGCTGGAGCGGAGGGGTCTCGCCGTACAGGGACCCTGAGGGGGGTACTTGAGACAGATTTCCAGAGGGTTGGTGACGGCCGGGGCCGTCCTGGTCGCCACGCTCGCCCTCCCCGGCACCGCCCACGCCGCGGGCCCGACCGTCCGGGACGCGTACAGCGACCAGGCCGACTGGTCGGTCCTCGACGTACGCCTCAACTTCAGCGGCGAGGTCAGCAAGCTCGTCGCCAGGCTCCGCCCGGCCGGCAGCAGCGCGACCGACGCGCCGGTGGCCACGATCACCGACTTCACCAAGCGGTACGAGTCCAGCCCGTGGGACGCCGTGTGGGCGTCCCAGCCGATCCACCTGGACGCCCTCGGCGACTACACCGTCGACGTCGAGGCCACGGACGGCTCCGGCGAGACCACCGTCGAGCAGAACGCGGGCACGCTGCACTACGCGAAGCAGCCCGTCTTCAGCAGCTTCGCCGTCACGCCCGGCGAGCCGGACATCGAGCACCAGACGGTCACGGCCGCCGGCGACATGGTCGTCCGCGACCCCGGCACCCGGGAGACCGTGCCGTTGCCCGGGGCCACCGTGAACCTCTCGTTCGACGGGGGCGGCTATGAGACGACCGCCGTCACGGACGAGGCCGGGCACTTCGCCGTCCCGCACCAGCTGAAGCAGTCCGGCTGGGTCTCCGCCGACTACGACGGCGGCCTGGGCTTCGCCGCCGCCACTCCGATCCAGGTCTGGCCGAAGGCCGCGCCGACCCGGATGGTCCTGGACAAGAGCAGCTTCCACGTCACCACCGGCCAGAAGATCGACGTCACCGGCACGCTCCAGTACCAGAGCGGTGCCGACTGGAAGCCGCTGTCCGGCATCCCGCTGGAGATGGACTACAAGGAGTGCAGCACCTGCAGCCCGGTCGACGCGACGACCGACGCGAACGGCCGCTTCTCCTTCGTCCGGACGCCCTACGGATCCAAGAGCGTCTACGAGATCGCCTTCACGTCGTACACGCCGTTCGCGCAGCACAGCACGGCGGACGTCACCGTGGCGGTCACGGCGACGACGAAGTTCACCGGTTTCACCGCGTCGCTGGACAAGTACGCGCAGCTGAAGGTCACCGGCACGCTCGACCTGATCGGCCGTGACGTCAACGACCAGGCCGCTGTGGACGTCCAGTACTCGCCGGACGGCAAGACCGGCTGGAGCACGAAGAAGACCCTGAAGGCCAGCTTCGGCTCCCAGTTCACCGCCGACAAGATCCCCGGTTACACGGACGGCTACTGGCGCCTGCGCTACGCCGGTTCCAGCACCAAGGACATCAAGGGCACCACCAGCAACAGCCTGCGCCGCAACCGCGCGCTCACCCGGATCAAGGACGCCAACGCGTCCCCGGAGCCGGTGACCAAGGGCAGGACCATCACCGTCAAGGGCGTGCTCCAGGAGCGCGCGGTCGGCTCCGGCACGTGGAAGGCGTACGGCTCCAGGAAGGTGCAGATCCTCTTCCGGCCCAAGGGCGCGACGAGCTGGTATCTGATGGCCACGGTCACCACGAAGAGCTCCGGATCCTTCAGCAAGGGCTTCACGGCCAGGCAGGACGGCACCTGGGTGCCCGTCTTCCTGTACCCCGACAGCAGGCACTTCGTGAGCAGTGGCCGGGAGGACTACGTCGACGTGCGGTGACGCCTTGGCACCACGCCCGGCCGGCGCTACGTTCAGGCGGGCCGCGCGTGGTGCGCGGGGACGGGGGGAGACATGAGCCGGGACGAGGCCGGAGCCATCCGGGACACCGAGCTGGAGAAGGTCCGGGCCCGGTACGGGCTGCTCGCGGTCGTCGTCAGCAACCTGGCGATCGCCGCGGTCGCGGTCTTCGGCGTGTGGCGGCTCGACGGGGACAAGGCGGTGATCGTCGGCATCCTCACCGCCGCGTTCACCGCCGTCAGCAGCATGACCACCGCCTACCTGGGCATCAAGGCCGTCTCCAACACCGCGAGGTCGATCGCGCTGGGAGACCGCCCGGCCCGCAGCCACCCCGAGCCCGCCCCGCAGACCCCGCCCGCACAGCGCACCCCCTAAGGGCCTCTCTTCCGGATCTTGCCGGTGTCGCGGGGCTTGGCACGCACATCTGCGGCGTTGTCGTCGGTCCTCGACGCTCCGCGTCGACTCCCTCCTCCGCCTTGCAGCTGCACGCACCAAGCCCCGCTCGGGTCGGCCAGGTGGCGCGGTCGCCCGGGGCCGGCCTGATCCGGAAGAAAGACCCTAGCCCGCGGGCGCCTCCCCGGTCGGCCTGCCGCCGGGGTGGCGGTGGCGCCAGATCAGGAACACCGCGCAGGAGACGACCGTCCAGCCCGCCAGCACCAGGAACGGGAAGGCGTGCTGGTGGCCGCGGAAGTACACCGCGGTGTGCTGGGCGTTCACCGAGCCGCCGGGCGGCAGCCAGCGGCCGATCGTGCCGAGCGGCGACGGCAGCAGGGGCCAGGAGACGGCCCCGCCGGACGACGGGTTGCCCAGCAGCACCATCAGGCCCCAGGTCGGCAGCATGGCCCAGCGCCCGAGCAGGGTGTTGAACATCGTGAACACCATGCCCGAGGTGAACATCGTCAGGGCCAGGATCAGCCAGGACTCCACGAACGGCAGCTTCAGCGCGCCCAGCAGCCAGTCCACCACCGCGGCGATCACGAAACCGCCGAGCAGCGCGTAGGCGGCGGTGAACGCGATCCGCTCCAGCGGGTTCAGCTCCCTCGCGTGCACGCTCAGCTGGATGGCGCCGACGAAGCCGACGATCACGGCGGCGAGCGAGATGTAGAAGATCGCCAGGCCTCGCGGGTCGCCCCGCTGGAGCGGGTTGAGGTCGTGGACCGTCACGGGCGTGCCGGTTGCCCTGCCGACCTTCACCGCCGTCTCGGCGAGCACCTCGGCGACCGTCGCGCCGGACGCCCCGGACACGTCCAGCGTGATCGTCCGGCCGTCGGCGGGCGCGTCGACCACCGCGAACACCTTCTGCTCGTCCACCGCCCGCACCGCGTCCCGGCGGCTGCCGTACGGGCGCAGCTTCAGGGAGGCGTGCAGCGCCTCTTCCATGCCGTCGACGAAGCGCCGGGCGGTGGGCCGGTCATGGGCGCCGGTCACCGCCGTGGGGATGCTGTGCGGGGTCGGGTTGGCCATGGCGTACGTGTACGACCCGGCGAAGAGGCCCGCCGCGGCGGCGAGGATGAGCAGGAGGACCGTGGCGGGCAGGAAGGGGGACTCCCGGAACGCCGTCCAGCGGTCCGCGCGGGATCGGGGGTTGCCGTGCTCTCCGCGAGGGGAATCGGGCATGTCGCCCACGCTAGGTCATGCCATGACATCCCGCCCCGGTTGAAATCGTTCGCGTGATTTTCCGCCGAGGTGAGATCCTGGATCGCGTATGTCTACGCATCCCGCCCCCGCCCTCGGCACCCTCGCCCCCCGTCTGACCGAGCTGTCGCTGCGCGACGCGCACCGGCTCGGGCGGCGGCTGGAGGGCGCGCGCAAGATCCGTAAGCCGGAGGCCCGTGCCGCCGTCCTCGCCGAGATCGACGGCGAGATCGGCAAGGCCGCGGCCCGGATGGCCGAGCGCCGCTCCCGCGTGCCGGCCGTCACCTATCCCGAGCAGCTTCCGGTCAGCCAGAAGAAGGACGTGATCGCGGAGGCCATCCGCGATCACCAGGTCGTCATCGTGGCCGGTGAGACCGGTTCCGGCAAGACCACGCAGATCCCGAAGATCTGTCTGGAGCTGGGCCGGGGCGTGCGCGGCATGATCGGGCACACCCAGCCCCGCCGGATCGCCGCCCGGACCGTCGCCGAGCGGGTCGCGGAGGAGCTGCGGACGCCCCTCGGCGAGTCCGTCGGCTGGAAGGTCCGCTTCACCGACCAGGTCAACCCGGACGCCACCTTCATCAAGCTGATGACGGACGGCATCCTGCTCGCCGAGATCCAGACCGACCGCGAGCTGCGCGCCTACGACACGATCATCATCGACGAGGCCCACGAGCGGTCCCTGAACATCGACTTCCTGCTGGGCTACCTCGCCCAGCTGCTGCCCAAGCGCCCGGACCTGAAGGTCGTCATCACCTCGGCGACCATCGACCCCGAGCGCTTCTCCCGGCACTTCGGCGACGCCCCGATCGTCGAGGTGAGCGGGCGGACGTACCCGGTGGAGGTCCGCTACCGCCCCCTGCTGGAGGAGGAGTCGGACGACGCCGACCGCGACCAGATCACCGCGATCTGCGACGCCGTCGAGGAACTCCAGGCCGAGGGTCCGGGCGACATCCTGGTCTTCCTCTCCGGGGAGCGGGAGATCCGGGACACCGCGGACGCGCTGGAGAAGAGGAAATACCGGTTCACCGAGATCCTGCCGCTGTACGCCCGGCTCTCCCACGCCGAGCAGCACCGGGTGTTCCAGCAGCACACCGGGCGCAGGATCGTTCTGGCGACCAACGTCGCCGAGACCTCCCTGACCGTCCCGGGCATCAAGTACGTCATCGACCCCGGCTTCGCCCGGATCAGCCGCTACAGCCACCGCACCAAGGTCCAGCGGCTGCCGATCGAGCCGGTCTCGCAGGCCAGCGCCAACCAGCGCAAGGGCCGCTGCGGCCGTACCTCCGACGGCATCTGCATCCGCCTGTACTCCGAGGAGGACTTCCTCGCCCGCCCGGAGTTCACCGACCCGGAGATCCTCCGGACGAACCTGGCCTCCGTCATCCTGCAGATGACCGCGGCCGGCCTCGGCGACATCGAGAAGTTCCCCTTCATCGACCCGCCGGACCACCGCAACATCCGCGACGGCGTGCAGCTGCTCCAGGAGCTGGGCGCGCTGGACCCGGCGCAGAAGGACCCGCGCAAGCGGCTGACGGACACCGGCCGCAAGCTGGCCCAGCTGCCGGTCGACCCGCGCCTGGCCCGGATGGTCCTGGAAGCCGACCGGAACGGCTGCGTCCGCGAGGTGATGGTCATCGCCGCCGCGCTGTCCATCCAGGACCCGCGCGAGCGCCCGGCCGAGAAGCAGGCCCAGGCCGACCAGCAGCACGCCCGCTTCAAGGACGAGACCAGCGACTTCCTCGCCTACCTGAACCTGTGGCGGTACATCCGCGAGCAGCAGAAGGAGCGGGGGTCGTCGTCCTTCCGCCGGATGTGCAAGCAGGAGTACCTGAACTTCCTGCGCATTCGCGAATGGCAGGACATCTACACCCAGCTGCGCACGGTCGCCAAGCAGATGGGCATCCATCTCGCCGAGGAAGAGGCCCCGGCCGACCGCATCCACGTCTCGCTCCTCGCCGGCCTCCTCTCCCACATCGGGATGAAGGACGTGAAGGACGGCAACAAGAACGAGTACCTGGGCGCCCGGAACGCCAAGTTCGCGATCTTCCCGGGCTCGGCGCTGTTCAAGAAGCAGCCGAAGTTCGTGATGTCGGCCGAGCTGGTGGAGACGAGCCGGCTCTGGGCGCGGGTCAACGCCAGGATCGAACCGGAATGGGTCGAGCCGCTCGCCGAACACCTCCTCAAGCGGACGTACAGCGAACCGCACTGGGAGAAGGACCAGGCGGCCGTGATGGCGTACGAGAAGGTCACGCTGTACGGCGTCCCGATCGTCGCCCAGCGCAAGGTGAACTACGGCCGGATCGACCCCGCGGTCTCCCGCGAACTGTTCATCCGCAACGCGCTGGTGGAGGGCGACTGGCGCACGCACCACAAGTTCTTCGCCGACAACCGCAGACTCCTGAGCGAGGTCGAGGAGCTGGAGCACCGCGCCCGGCGCCGGGACATCGTGGTCGACGACGACACGCTCTTCGACTTCTACGACCAGCGGGTGCCCGAGCACGTCGTCTCCGGCGCCCACTTCGACTCCTGGTGGAAGCGCAAGCGCCACGAGCAGCCGGACTTCCTGGACTTCGAGCGGGAGATGCTCATCCGGGAGTCGGCGGAGGCGGTCACCAAGGCCGACTATCCCGACAGCTGGCGGCAGGGGCAGCTGAAGTTCCGGGTGACGTACCAGTTCGAGCCCGGTGCGGACGCCGACGGCGTGACGGTCCACATCCCGCTCCAGGTCCTCAACCAGGTCACGGACGAGGGCTTCGACTGGCAGATCCCGGGCCTGCGGGAGGAGGTGGTGACGGAGCTGATCCGCTCGCTGCCCAAGCCGATCCGCCGCCACTACGTACCGGCGCCGAACTACGCGAAGGCGTTCCTGGAGAAGGCGGTGCCCCTCCAGGAGCCGCTGACGGTGACGATGGCGCGCGAGCTGAAGCGGATGGTCGGTGTCCCGTTCGAGGCGGAGGACTTCGACTGGGCGAGGGTCCCCGACCACCTGAAGATCACCTTCCGGATCGTCGACGAGCGGCGCCGGAAGCTGGCCGAGGACAAGGACCTGGAGGCGCTGAAGCTGCGCCTGAAGCCGAAGGCGCGCCAGGCCCTGTCCCAGGCAGCGGCGGCGACCGCGTCCCGCGAGGGCGGGGAGTCCTTGGAGCGCAAAGGCCTGACGGACTGGACGATCGGCACCCTCACCCGGGTCTTCGAGACCCGCCGGGCCGGGCAGCCGGTGAAGGCGTACCCGGCCCTCGTGGACGACGGCGACACGGTCTCGGTCCGCCTCTTCGACACCGAGGCGGAGCAGGCCGAGGCCATGTGGAAGGGCACCCGCCGGCTGATCCTGCGCAACATCCCGGTGAACCCGGCGAAGTTCGCGTCCGAGAAGCTGACGAACGCCCAGAAGCTGGCGCTCTCCGCGAACCCGCACGGCTCGGTCCAGGCCCTGTTCGACGACTGCGCGATGGCCGCGGCGGACAAGCTGATCGCGGACTTCGGGGGGCCGGTGTGGGACGAGGAGTCGTACCGGAAGCTGTACGACAAGGTGCGCGCGGAGATCGTGGACACCACGGTGCGTACGGTCGCCCAGGTGCAGCAGGTGCTGGCCGCCTGGCAGGCCTGTGAGCGCCGTCTGAAGGGCGTGCGCAGCCCGGTGCTGCTGGCAAACCTCACGGACGTCCGCAAGCAGCTGGACGCCCTCGTGAAGCCCGGTTTCGTGACGTGGGCGGGCATACGGCGGCTGCCCGACCTGATGCGCTATCTGGTGGCCGCCGACCGGCGCCTGCAGCAGATGCCGACGAACGTCCAGCGGGACACGACCCGCATGGAGAAGGTCCACGAGATGCAGGACGAGTACGCCTGGCTCCTGGAACAGCTCCCGAAGGGCCGGCCGGTCGCCTCCTCGGTGCTGGAGATCCGCTGGATGATCGAGGAGCTGCGGGTCAGCTACTTCGCCCACGCGCTGGGCACGGCGTACCCGGTCTCGGACAAGCGGATCGTGAAGGCGATCGACGCGGCCGTCCCGTAACCGCACGCGTACGGAGGGTGAGTTCGACCAGCGCCCTCACCCTCCTGTACAGTCCTTCTCGCAGCGCAACGCACCAGCAAGCGCCGCGACACCAGGTCCTGTGGAGCAGTTTGGAGTGCTCGCCACCCTGTCAAGGTGGAGGCCGCGGGTTCAAATCCCGTCAGGACCGCATCAGTAAGGCCCGCCATCCCCTGGGACGGCGGGCCTTACGCATACCCCCCGCCACCGCAGAGCCAGAGGCCGCGCCCGCGGCGGAGCCGCAATCAAACACAGCACATCCCGTCAGGACCGCATCAGTAAGGCCCGCCACTCCCCCAGGACAGCAGGCCTCACACACCCCCGACCACCGCAGAGCCAGAGGCCGCGCCCGCGGCGGAGCCGCAATCAAACACAGCACATCCCGTCAGGACCGCATCGTGAAGGGCCCCCGGAAGGGGCCCTTCTTGC
>NZ_JBEYXJ010000155.1:0-15631 GCF_040645015.1 Streptomyces sp. NPDC046881
TCTTTGTGTGTCCCCCTGTTTTTGGTCCTGCGTTGGGTGGTTCCTTGTTGTTTCCGGGCCCCACGGGTGTGTCGGATGGTTGCACGACCGTCAGCGACACACCTCAGCCAGGGGCCTCACCGGGACGCGCCGACGGGCTCCTCCGGCTCGGACTGGCCGACGAAGGTCCGCCACAGCTCGGCGTACCGGCCGCCGCGGGCCAGCAGCTCCTCGTGGGTGCCGTCCTCCGCGACCCGGCCGTGGTCCATCACCACCACGCGGTCGGCGCGGGCGGCGGTGGTGAGCCGGTGGGCGACCACCAGGGTCGTACGGCGGCCCGCCAGGCGGTCGGTGGCCTGGTTGACCTGGGCCTCGGTGGCCAGGTCCAGGGCGGCCGTGGCCTCGTCCAGGAGCAGGATGTCCGGGTCGACGAGTTCCGCGCGGGCCAGCGCGATCAGCTGGCGCTGGCCGGCGGAGAGGTTGCGGCCGCGCTCGGCGACCTCGTGCAGATAGCCGCCCTCCAGCGTGGCGATCATCTCGTGCGCGCCGACCGCGCGGGCCGCCGCCTCCACCTCGGCGTCGGTGGCGTCGGGGCGGCCGTAGGCGATGGCGTCCCGGACGGTGCCCGGGAAGAGGTAGGCCTCCTGCGGGACGACGCCGAGGCGGTGGCGGTACGACGTGAGGTCCAGGGCGCGCAGGTCCGTGCCGTCGACCGTGACCCGCCCGGCGGTCGGGTCGTAGAACCGCGCGACCAGTTTGACCAGGGTCGACTTGCCGGCGCCCGTCTCGCCGACGAACGCGACCGTCTGTCCGGCCGGAATCGTCAGGTCGATGCCGGACAGCGCCTCCTCCTCGTCGCCGTACGCGAAGTGCACGCCCTCGAAGGCGATGTCACCGCGCAGGGACAGCACGTCGAGGGGTTCGGCGGCGGACCCCGTGGACGTCGGCTCGCGCAGCAGTTCCTGGATGCGGCCCAGCGAGACCGTGGCCTGCTGGTAGCCGTCGAAGACCTGGGAGAGCTGCTGGACCGGCGCGAAGAACAGGTCGATGTAGAGCAGGTACGCCACCAGGGCGCCCGTCGTCAGCGTGGCCGCCTCCACCCGGCCCGCACCCGCGATCAGCACGGCCGCGGCGGCGACCGAGGACAGCAGCTGCACGAAGGGGAAGTAGACCGATATCAGCCACTGGCCGCGGATACGGGCGCGCCGGTAGTCGTCGCTGCGCTCGGCGAACCGGCGTCCGCCGTCCCGCTCCCGCCGGAAGGCCTGCACGATCCGCAGCCCGGCCACGGTCTCCTGGAGGTCGGCGTTCACCGTGGAGACCCGCTCGCGGGCGAGTTCGTACGCCTTCACGCTCGCCCGGCGGAAGAAGAAGGTGGCCACGAACAGCGGGGGCAGGGTCGCGAAGACCACCAGCGCGAGCTGGAGGTCGAGCACCAGCAGGGCGGCCATGATCCCGAAGAAGGTGACGACCGAGACGAACGCGGTGACCAGGCCGGTCTGCAGGAACGTGGAGAGCGCGTCGACGTCCGTCGTCATCCGGGTCATGATCCGGCCGGTCAGCTCGCGCTCGTAGTAGTCCAGGCCGAGCCGCTGGAGCTGCGCGAAGATCTTCAGCCGCAGCGCGTACAGCACGCGCTCGCCGGTACGGCCGGTCATCCGGGTCTCGCCGATCTGCGCGGCCCACTGCACCAGCACGGTCAGCAGGGCGAGCAGGGCGGCCGACCACACCGCGCCGATCGCCGCCTTGGTCACACCCGAGTCGATGCCGTGCCGGATCAGCACCGGCAGCAGCAGGCCCGCGCCCGCGTCCACGGCGACCAGCAGCAGGCTGGCCAGCAGCGGCAGCCCGAAGCCGCGCAGCAGGCGGCGCAGGCCGTAGGAGTCCTCGGGCAGGACCGCGCGGCCCTCGTCGATGTCCGGGGTGTCGGTGGCCGGGGGCAGCGCCTCCACCTGGGCGAGCAGCTCCGGGGTGGCCGGCGTGCCGGACAGGGCCGCGGCGTTCTTGGGCTCGCGGTCGCCGGTCCACAGCCGCGGGGTCACCCCGCGCTCGGCGTCGAACTCGGCGTCCAGCTCGTCCCGGACGGAGGTGTCCTCCCGCGGCTCGGCCGGGCGGGCGTGGCCCGGGGAGACCCCGCCCAGCTCGTCGGGGTCGGTGAGCAGCCGGCGGTACAGGGCCGAGCGCTCCTGGAGCTCCTCGTGGGTGCCTATGTCGGCGAGCCGGCCGCCGTCGAGGACGGCGATGCGGTCGGCGAGGTTCAGGGTGGAGCGGCGGTGGGCGATGAGCAGGGTCGTACGGCCCCGCATCACGTGCCCGAGGGCCTCGTGGATCTCGTGTTCGACCCGGGCGTCCACGGCCGAGGTGGCGTCGTCCAGGACCAGCAGGCGGGGGTCGGTGAGCAGGGCGCGGGCGAGCGCGACGCGCTGGCGCTGGCCGCCGGAGAGGGTCAGGCCCTGCTCGCCGACCTTGGTGTCGTAGCCGTTGGGCAGCTCTCTGATGAAACGGTCCGCCTGGGCGGCGCGGGCGGCTGCCTCGATCTCCTCCTGGGTGGCGTCCGGGCGGCCGTAGGCGATGTTGGCGCGGACGGTGTCGGAGAAGAGGAACGAATCTTCAGGGACCAGGCCGATCGCGGCCCGCAGCGAGTCCAGGGTCAGCTCGCGCACGTCGTGGCCGCCGATGAGGACGGCGCCGTGGGTGACGTCGTAGAAGCGCGGCAGGAGCAGGGAGAGGGTGGACTTGCCGGAGCCGGAGGAGCCGACGACGGCGAGGGTCTCGCCGGGCCGTATCTCGAAGCTCAGCCCGTCCAGCACGGGACGCTCGTGGTCGTAGCCGAAGGACACGTCGTCGAACTCGACGGTCGCGGGCGCGTCGGCGGGCAGCTCCTTGGTGCCGTCCTTCAGGGTCGGCTCGGTGTCGATCAGCTCCAGGACGCGCTCGGTGCCGGCCCGGGCCTGCTGGCCGACCGTGAGGACCATCGCGAGCATGCGGACCGGGCCGACCAGCTGGGCCAGGTAGGTGGAGAAGGCCACGAAGGTGCCGAGCGTGATGTGACCGCGGACGGCGAGCCAGCCGCCGAGGGCCAGCATGGCGACCTGGCCGAGCGCCGGGACGGCCTGGAGGGCCGGGGTGTACCTGCTGTTCAGGCGGATCGTGCGCAGGCGGCCCGCGAACAGCCGGCGGCCGACCTCGCGCAGCTTGCCGGTCTCCTGGTCCTCCTGCCCGAAGCCCTTCACCACGCGGACACCGCTCACCGCGCCGTCGACCACGCCGGCCACGGCGGCGGCCTGGGCCTGGGCGTACCAGGTGGCGGGGTGCAGCCTGCTGCGGCTGCGCCGGGCGATCCAGCCGAGGGCGGGCGCGACGGCCAAGGCGACCAGGGTCAGCGGCAGCGACAGCCACGCCATGATCACCAGGGAGATCAGGAAGAGCAGGAGGTTCCCGATGGTCATCGGGAGCATGAAGAGCAGGCCCTGGATCAGCTGGAGGTCGCTGGTGGCGCGGCCGACGACCTGCCCGGTGGACAGCTCGTCCTGGCGGCGGCCGTCCAGCCGGGTGATCGTGCCGTACATCTCGGTCCGCAGGTCGTGCTGGACGTCCAGGGCGAGCCGGCCGCCGTAGAAGCGGCGGATGTAGGTGAGGGCGTAGACGAGGAGGGCCGCGCCGACGAGGGCGCCGGCCCAGGGGGCCATGGCGCGCGTGTGGGCGCCGATCACGTCGTCGATGATCACCTTCGTGATCAGCGGGACGACGGCCAGGACGGCCATGCCGGCGAGGGACGAGCCGAGGGCCAGGACGACGTCCTTCGGATACCGCCAGGCGTACCCCGCCAGGCGTCGTGCCCATCCCCGTTGCGCTGCCACGCCGGTGCCTCCCGTTCGACCTGTTCTTCCGCAAGGCACCAACGCCGGAAGAAGCGGATTTCATCCCTCCGCAACAAACCGCTCCGCTGGGTCCGGCCCCGGTCACACTGCGGCGCGGACCCTCCCGGGAGCCTCAGCCCTGCGGTGGTATGGCGACGAACGCCTCGCTCGGCGAGTCGGTCGGGGTGTACCGGGTGACGCCGGGCGTGGTCGGCACCAGGTCCTGGTGGATCGCCCTGGCGACGTTCTGGATCGTGGACACGCCGTACTCCATGGTGCTGTCGTCCTGCGTCAGCACGGTGATCACGTAGTCGTGGCCGGCGCCGTTGAAAGTGCCCAGGCTGTGCACCCGCCAGCCGTGCGTGGAGCGCTGCAGCCAGCCGTTCTTCACGTGCACCGAGACGGACGACGGCGCTCCCGCCGGCGTGCCCCAGCGCTGGTCCGCGACGACCTGCCCCATCAGCTTCAGCATGTAGGCACGGGCGTTGTCGCTCAGCACGCTGTTCCTGGCGGTGACCAGCTTGAGCAGCTTCTGCTCGTCGGTGACGTTCTCCCGGGTCAGACCCCAGTAACCGTCCGCACCGGGCACGGTCCTGGTCATGCCGGCCGCCGTCAGGAAGCCCTGGATCTTCGCCGTGCCGAGCTGCTTCCACAGCTTGCTGGTCGCGTCGTTGTCCGACTCGGTGATCATGGCCGTGGCGAGTTCGTCCTCGGTGTCGGTCAGGTACCGGTTGCTCTTCTTCGCGTCCCACAGCAGCGCGGCGAGCACGGTGACCTTCACGGTGCTGGCCGAGTCGAAGGCGGTCGTGGCGTTCAGCGTGCACGTGGTGCCGGTGGAGCGGTCGTACAGACCGATGGCGACGGTGCCCTCGCGGTTCGCGAGGGCCGCGGTGATGTCCTTCTTCAGCTTGGCGGCGAGGCCCGCCTTGGCGGACGTGCAGTCGACGGTGGCCGTCGGTGCCGCCGCGGACGGAAGGGCGGCGGCGCAGACGAGCAGCGTGGCACCGAAGGCGGTCGTGAAGGCCCCGGCTGAGCGGGATATCCGGTAGGTCATGAAGGCTCCCCCCTGTGACGGCGAAGACGGGCGTCCTGCGTTGACGCATGGTCGCAGGGCGGGAGTTCGCCCGATCAGGAGGGTCGACCATCGGGCGTACGTCCCCGGCGGCAGCGGCCACCGGGGACGTACTGATCGTGCGGAAGAGCGACCGCCCCGGGGCCCGGGATCAGCCCTGCGGCGGTACGGCGACGAACGCCTCGCTCGGCGAGTCGGTCGGGGTGTAGCGGGTGACGCCGGGCGTGGTCGGCACCAGGTCCTTGTGGATCGCCTTGGCGACGTTCTGGATCGTGGTGATCCCGTAGCTCATGGTGCTGTTGTCCTGCGTCAGCACGGTGATCACGTAGTCGTGGCCGGCACCGTTGAAAGTGCCCAGGCTGTGCACCCGCCAGCCGTGCGTGGAGCGCTGCAGCCAGCCGTTCTTCACGTGCACCGAGACGGACGACGGCGCTCCCGCCGGCGTGCCCCAGCGCTGGTCCGCGACGACCTGCCCCATCAACTTGAGGATGTAGGCACGGGCGTTGTCGCTCAGCACGCTGTTCCTGGCGGTGACCAGCTTGAGCAGCTTCTGCTCGTCGGTGACGTTCTCCCGGGTCAGTCCCCAGTAACCGTCCGCGCCCGGCACGGTCTTGGTCATGCCGGCGGCGGACAGGAAGCCCTTGATCTTCGTCATGCCGAGCTGCTTCCAGAGCTTGCTGGTCGCAGTGTTGTCGGACTTCGTGATCATGGCCTTGGCGAGCGACTGCTCGGTGGTCGTCAGGTACCGGTTGTGCTTCTTGGCGTCCCACAGCAGCGCGGCGAGCACGGTGACCTTCACGGTGCTGGCCGAGTCGTAGGCGCTGGTGGCCCGCAGGGTGCAGGTGGTCTTGGTGCTGCGGTCGTACAGGCCGACGGCGACGGTGCCCTTGCGGTTCGCCAGGGCGGCCGTGATGTCCTTCTGCAGCTTGGCGGCCAGGCCCGCCTTGGCGGACGTGCAGGCCACGGTGGGCGTGACCGCGGCGGCCGGAGTGGCGGCGGTCACGGCCGGTACGAGCAGCGCGGCACTGACGGCGGCCGCGAGCGCACCCGCCCGGCCGGGTATCCGGTAAGTCATGGAAAGTCCCCTTGAAAGTCGTACGGGCGTCCCCCTGAACGCCGTTGAGCGCACCCGTGCGCTGTAGAAAGGGACTCGCCAAGGGAGTTGATAGTTGCACGCGCGTTCGAGGAAAGGGGCGTGCCTCACCGCGCCACGCGGTGGCCGGTGTCCGTCCGGCCGGCTACCTCACCGCGGTCAGCGTCGCGTAGACCACGACGTTGCCCAGGTAGCCGGTGCGCCTGGTGTAGCCGCCGCCGCAGGTGATCAGACGGAGTTCGGGCCGGCCGGAACCGCCGTAGACCCTGTCGCTGGGGAACTTCTCCCGGTCGTACAGCTCGACGGCGCGGACGGCGAACACCGCTGTCCGCCGGTCCGCCCGGCGGATCTCGATGGTGGCGCCCCGGGCCAAGGTGCCGAGGTCGTAGAAGACACCGGGGTCTCCGGTGGGTGTGTCCACATGCCCGGCGACGACGGCGGTTCCCGCCGAGCCGGGAGCCGTGCCGTCGCCGTACCAGCCGACGAGGCCGGGTTCGCCGGCCGGTGGCGGCCGTAGCGCACCTGCCGCGTCGAGCCCCACGCGGGCCGTCGGGGCGTCCACGCCGATGGCGGCGATCCGGAGCCGGACCGGATCCGCGGGGGGCAGCGGACGGACCGTGCGGCCGGCGGGGTACGCCGGGGCCGGGAGGGCCTGGGCCGCCGACGGCCGCGGCGGCTCCTCACCGTGGACCCCGTTGATCAGCAGCAGGGCACCCGCCGTCATCACACAGGTGAGGAGGAGCCCGGAGGGGCTCAACGCGTCACGGGGAGCGCTGGTGTGGTGTCCGGGTGACATCGCGGTCGGGCCTCTGCTTCACGGCGGGTGCGGCGCAGCGGGTGGTGTGGGCCTCGCGGCCGTCGGACCGGGCCCGTGGGGGGCGGTCACGGGCCGGGGCGGGCGGGGCCGGACGGTCAGGTCCGGTTGCCGTTCGGGCGGCGGCGCAGCCGGAGCACGGCCCCGGCGGCGGCCGTGACGAGCAGCCCGCCGCCCAGGACGAGCTGCGTGCCCGTGTCCTCGTCCGGTCCGAAGCCGGCGCTGACCGAGCCGGCCGGAGGGCGGCCGGTGACCCGGTACGTCTCCGTGAGCCGGGTCAGTGGCGGACACTTCAGGGTGATGGTGTCCTTGCTGCCCGGCCTGGCTCCCTCCGGGATCCGGAACTGGCCGGTCAGCTCTCCCTCCTCGTCGCCTTCGAAGAGGTGGAACTCCCCGCCCACCTCCGACCAGCCCTTGCCGTAGTCCGCGTCGGCGTCGCAGGCGCTCGTACTGACCGTGACCGTGGAGCCCGGGTAGGCGTTCCACGAGTCGATGCGGACATCCGGGTCGTCGGCGGCGGCAGCGGCCGGGATCTGCAGTCCGAGAGCACCGAGAGCCAGGCCGATCCCCGCACCCAGGTGTGTGTAACGCATGCGAATCCTCCAACGGAACGGTGTCCGGCCTGTCTGCGTGGTGCCTCTCCTGTGTTCACTCAGGACGCAACCAACAGTCCGTCAGGGCCGCAACCTGACGCGGCGCCGGATGTGTCGCCCGATCAGGTGCCGCGGCGCCCCGTCCCGGCCGCTTGCGCAGGTCACCGCCTGTGGAGATCGCGGATGCGCATCACCCTCCGACCCGTCCCCATCACGGTGAACGCCGAACGGACGGTCCCACGCGATGCGGGCCGTCCGCCGGGTCCGCTCCCGCGCCTCCGGCGCCGTGTCCGCCGCCCGGTCAGCCCAGGTGCGTCGGTGCGAACATGCGCAGGACCGCCGGGAGTACGACCACCGAGGGGCCGGGCGCGGACAGGGCCTTCGTCAGGTCCTCCTCCAGTGTCTCCGGGGTCGTGCGGACGGCGGGGACGCCGAAGGACTCCGCGAGGGCCACGTAGTCCGGGCGGTGCAGTTCCGTCGCGGTCGGCTGGCCGAAGGCGTCCGTCATGTACTCGCGGAGGATGCCGTAGCCGCCGTCGTCGACGATGAGCCAGGTGACGGGGAGGTCGTACTGGCGGGCCGTGGCCAGCTCGGCGATGGAGTACAGGGCACCGCCGTCGCCGGACACCGCCAGCACCGGGCGGGTCGGGTCGGCCGCCGCCGCGCCCAGGGCCGCCGGGAAGCCGTAGCCGAGGCCGCCGGCGCCCTGCGCCGAGTGCATCGTGTTGGGACCCTGCGCGTCGAACGCCGACCAGGCCCAGTAGGCCAGGATCGTCATGTCCCAGAAGGACGGGGAGTCGGCGGGCAGGGCGCGGCGGACCGAGGCCAGCACGTCCTGCTCCAGGGTGAGTTCCTGGCCCGCGATGCGGTCGGCGACCTTCGCCAGCAGCTCCCGCACCCGCTCCGGCGCCGAGGCGTCCGTGCGCTCCTCGACCGTCTCCAGCAGGGCCTGGAGGGCCGGCCGGGCGTCCGCGTGGATGCCGAGGGCCGGGTGGTTGGACTCCAGTTTGCCGAGGTCCGCCTCGATCTGGATCACTCGGCCCCGGGGCCGGAAGGTGTGGTAGTTGGAGGACAGTTCGCCGAGGCCGGAGCCGACCACCAGGAGGACGTCCGCGTCCTCCAGGAAGTCCGTCGTGTGCCGGTCCTCCAGCCAGGACTGCAACGACAGGGGGTGGTTCCAGGGGAACGCGCCCTTGCCGCCGAACGTCGTCACGACCGGTGCCTGAAGCCGCTCGGCCAGCCGGAGCAGCTTGCCGGACGCGTCGGCGCGGACGACCCCGCCGCCCGCGACGATCGCCGGGCGTTCCGCGCGGGACAGCAGGTCGGCGGCCACCGCGGTGAGCTCGGGGCGCGGGACCAGGTCGTCCGGGGTCGCGTCCATCGCCGTCACCACCGGCAGCGAGGTCTCGGCCAGCAGGACGTCCTGCGGGATCTCCACCCACACCGGGCCGTGCGGGGCGGTCAGCGCCGACTTCCAGGCCGCCGCGATCGCGGAGGGGATCTGCGACGGGGTGCGGACGGTGTGGACCGACTTGACGACTCCGCGGAACGAGGCCGCCTGGTCGGGCAGTTCATGGAGGTAGCCGTGCCGGCCGCCGCCCAGGCCCGCCGTCGGGATCTGGCTGCTGATCGCCAGGACGGGGGCGGAGGCGGCCGCCGCCTCCTGGAGCGCGGCCAGTGACGTCAGCGCGCCCGGGCCCGTCGAGAGCAGCAGCGGGGCCGCCTCGCCGGTGATCCTGCCGTAGGCGTCGGCCGCGAAGCCCGCGTTGTTCTCCACCCGCAGGCCCACGTAATGCAGCGTCGAGCGGCGCAGGGCGTCGAACATGCCGAGGGCGTGCTGGCCGGGCAGGCCGAAGACCGTGGTCGCGCCGAGCCCGGCCAGCGTCTCCACGACCAGGTCTCCGCCGTTGCGCCCCGGGGGAGGGTTCAGGGCGGCGGTGATCTGCGCCGTCGTCGGGCGGAGTACCAGGTCGTGGTCGTGGGTCACTGCGCTTCGGCGTCCTTCCGGGCGGCCGCGATCTGGCGGCTCATGATGGTGGTCAGTTCGTAGGCCGTGTGGGAGGCCGCGACCGAGGTGATCTCGGCGTGGTCGTAGGCCGGGGCGACCTCGACGACGTCCGCCGAGACCAGGTTGCAGGAGGCCAGCCCGCGCAGGATCTCCAGCAGCTCGCGGGAGGTCATGCCGCCCGCCTCCGGGGTGCCGGTGCCGGGCGCGTGCGCCGGGTCGAGGCAGTCGATGTCGATGGAGATGTACAGCGGGCGGTCGCCGATGCGCTGGCGCAGCTGGTCGGCCACCTCGTCGGCGCCCCGGCGGTAGATGTCCGCCGAGGTGACGATGCCGAAGCCCATCTTCTCGTCGTCGGTGAGGTCCTGCTTGCCGTACAGCGGGCCGCGGGTGCCCACGTGGGAGAGCGCCTCGGTGTCGAGGATGCCCTCCTCCACCGCGCGGCGGAACGGGGTGCCGTGGGTGTACTCGGCGCCGAAGTAGGTGTCCCAGGTGTCCAGGTGGGCGTCGAAGTGGAGCAGGGCGACGGGGCCGTGCTTCTTCGCCACCGAGCGCAGCAGCGGCAGGGCGATGGTGTGGTCGCCGCCGAGGGTCATCAGGCGGGCGCCGGTGCCGAGCAGCTCGTCGGCCGCGGCCTCGATCGTCTCGACGGCCTCGTTGATGTTGAACGGGTTCACGGCGATGTCGCCGCCGTCCGCGACCTGCGCGAGGGCGAACGGGGAGGCGTCCTGCGCCGGGTTGTAGGGGCGCAGCAGCCGGGACGCCTCGCGGATGGCGTTGCCGCCGAAGCGGGCGCCCGGCCGGTACGAGACGCCGGAGTCGAAGGGCACGCCGACCACGGCGACGTCGGCGGTGCCGACCTCGTCCAGGCGGGGCAGCCGGGCGAAGGTCGCGGGTCCGGCGTACCGCGGGATGCGGGAGGAGTCGACGGGGCCGCGGGGCGTCTCGTTGCTGCTCATGGTGAATTGCCTTCTTTCCAGCGCTTCATCGCGCTTGTACTGCTTTCCCTATGACTCTACTGGGGAGCCGGGACCGGTTCGGACGCGAGTTCGGGGGATCGGCCGGCGAGGCGCTCGCGCCAGGTGGCGAGGACCGCCTCGTCGGTGGGCCTGGTCGCCAGGGAGACGGCGACGTAGACCGCGAGGGAGGCGAGCAAGCCGTAGTAGACGGGTTCGTTGGCGAGGATGCCGTAGCCGGCCATCAGGCCGATGACGGCGAGGCCGCCGACGGCGACGGAGGCCAGCGCGCCCTGGACGGTGCCGCGCTTCCACAGCAGGCCGCCGAGGATGGGCACGAGCAGGCCGCCGACGAGGAGGTTGTAGGCGACGGTGAGCGCCTCGACCACGTTGTTCAGCGCGATCGCCGTGCCGATCACGGCCAGGCCCATGATCAGGATGAAGGCGCGGTTGCCCTTGACCTCGTCGTGCTCGGCGCCGCCGCGACGGACGGCACCGCGCAGGCGGGACCAGATGTCGTTGTTGGCGACCGTGGCGCAGGCGATCAGGGCGCCGGAGGAGGTGGACATCACGGCGGCGAGGGCGGCGGCCAGGACCAGGCCGCGCACGCCGACCGGGAGCTCGTCCTTGACGATGGTGGCGAAGGCGTCGTCGGCGCTGCCGAGCGTGGGGTAGAGCACCTTGGCGGCGGTGCCGATCACCGCGCCGGCCAGGGCGTAGGCCAGGCAGTAGGTGCCGGCCACCGTGCCGCCCCACTTGGCGGTCCGGTCGCTGCGGGCGGTGAACACGCGCTGCCAGATGTCCTGGCCGATCAGCATGCCGAACGTGTAGATCAGGACATAGGTGAAGATCGTCTCGCCGCCGATGCCCAGCGGGTCGAAGTACGAGGTCGGCAGCTTGGCCTTCATCTCGGCGAAGCCGCCCGCCTTGACGACGGCTATCGGCAGCAGGAGCAGGAGCACGCCGATCGTCTTGACCACGAACTGGACCATGTCGGTCAGCGTGATGGACCACATGCCGCCGAGGGTGGAGTAGGCGACGACGATCGAACCGCCCAGGACGATCGCGACGGTCCGGTTCATGTCGAACAGGACGTCGAAGATCGTGGCGTAGGCGATGGTCGAGGTCACCGCGAGCATGAGGGTGTACGCCCACATGACCACGCCGGAGATCACGCCGGCCCGGCCGCCGTAGCGCAGGTCGAGCATCTCGGAGACCGTGTAGACCTTCAGGCGGGCGATGCGCGCGGAGAAGAAGACCGACAGGGCGAGCAGGCCGAGGCCGATGGTGAAGACCATCCAGGCCCCGGAGAGGCCGTACTGGTAGCCGAGGCCCACTCCGCCGATGGTGGAGGCGCCGCCGAGGACGATCGCCGCCATGGTGCCGGAGTACATGGCGGGGCCGAGGCGCCGGCCGGCCACCAGGAACTCGCTCTTGGACTTGGCGCGGCGCATGCCCCACCAGCCCATGGCCAGCATGCCGGCGAGATAGACGACGATCACTGTGTAGTCGACGGCCATGGGGGGCCCTCCTTCGCGCACTGTCCGGTGGCGTGTCGTGCAGATGCTTCGGGATGTGTCGGCAGCGGCTCGCGGGGACATCCGCCCGTACCCGCGGCTGCCGTGCCCACCTGACACTAGGTGGCCGGAAAGCGACTGCGAAGTGTACGTTTCATCCATATGAACGGGGCGGGATGGAGGGAACGCACACCATGCCGGAGACGATCGCCCCAGCCGTCCCACCGACCCCACCGGTACCGCTCCAGGCGCTGCTGGCCCGCGAGGACCTCGCCCTGCGGCAGATCGCCGGGCCGGCGGATCCGGGGATCGTGATCCACTGGGCGCACACCTCGGAGATGGCCGACCCGTACCCGTACCTGCTCGGCGGCGAGCTGCTGCTGACCGCCGGCGTGCACATCCCGGAGGCGGCCGGCTCCGGCACGTACTTCGACGACTACGTCTCCCGGATCGTGGCGGCGGGCGGCGCGGCCCTCGGCTTCGGGCTGGCCCCGGTGCACGACACGGTCCCGCGCGCCCTGGTGGTCGCCTGCGAGCGGTACGGCCTGCCGCTGCTGGAGGTCCCGCCGCAGACCACGTTCTCCGGCGTGGCCCGCGCGGTGTGGCAGCTGATGGCGCAGGCCCGGCTGGCCGAGCTGCGCCGGGTCACCGAGGCCCAGCAGAGCCTCGCGGCGGCCGCGTCCCGCCCGGATCCGGTCCCCTCGGTCCTGCGCCAGCTGGCCCAGCGCCTCGGCGGCCGCGCGGTGCTGTACGGGCCCGACGGCACGGAGGTCGCGGCGGCGGGCCGGGAGACCCCCGAGGGCGCGCGCACGGCACTGGCGAAGTTGGCCGGGGTGGTACGGCCGACGACCACACCACCGACGGACCCCGCCCGCCCGCACCCCACCACCGCACCGGCCCCGCCGACGGCACCGGCCGCACCGGCGGCCCGGCCGAGGCCCGCCCCCACCTCACCGGCCGCCCCCGCAGCCCCGGCCTCCACCGCCGCACCGGGCCGGTCGACGGCCTCGGCCGCGCCGGCCGCCCGGTCGGGAGCCGCCTCCGCCGTGCCGGTCGCCCAGGCCGCCCCCGCCGGCCGTCCGCACCCCACCTCCGCCACCGACACGCACGGGGCGACCCACCTCGCGGTCTACTCGCTCG
The DNA here is from genome assembly GCF_040645015.1 of Streptomyces sp. NPDC046881. Classification (NCBI taxonomy): domain Bacteria; kingdom Bacillati; phylum Actinomycetota; class Actinomycetes; order Kitasatosporales; family Streptomycetaceae; genus Streptomyces; species Streptomyces sp. NPDC046881. The sequence goes on from NZ_JBEYXJ010000155.1 coordinate 13,030, forward strand.
GGGCCGGTGCCGGGTTCGTGCTCGGTGTGTCCGCTCCCCGGCGCGACCCGGGGGACCACACCATCGCCTCCGTCGCCGCCGTGCTGCTGTCCCTGCTGACCGGTGAGCACCAGAGCGGGGCCGGGGCGGCCCGGTCCTCCGCGCTCGTGCGGTTGCTGCTGGGCGCCCCGCCCGAGCAGGTGGCCCCGCTGCTCGGCACCGGGCAGTGGCTCGTCGTGCACGCGCGGCCGGAGGCACAGGCGCCGGACGCGGTCGCCGCCTCCGGGCTCGGCGCCGCCCTGGGCTCGCCGCTGGTCGACCTCGCCGGTGACGTCGTACGGGTGCTGGTGCCGGCCGACCGGGAGCCGGAACAGCAGCCGGGCTGGACGCTCGGGGTGAGCGCCGCCGCCGGACCGGCGGAGTGGCCGGCCGCCGACACCCAGGCCGCCCGGGCCCTCGCCCGGGCCCGCGCGACCCGTACCCCGCTGGTCCGGCACGCCGCCCGGCCGGCGCTGGAGGACCTGGTGCCGCGGGCGGACGCCGACACGCACGCCCGTACGCTGCTCGCCCCCCTCGCGGGGCAGGCCGCGCTCGCCGAGACCCTGCGCACCTGGCTGTCGTTGCACGGCAGTTGGGACCGTACGGCGGTGGCGCTGGACGTGCACCGCAACACCGTGCGGCAGCGGATCGCCCGCTGCGCCGCCCTGTTGGCCGCCGACCTGGACGACCCGGACGTCCGGATGGAGTTGTGGTTCGCGCTGCGGCGGACCTGAGGGCCGAGTGACCCCCGTCCCAGCGGGTGGCATGCCGAGGACGCGGGCCGCGGGCTGCCTCACAATGGGAGGCATGCCGATATCCGGGACACCCAGCCGCGCCCAGCTCGTCGACCACCTGGTGCGCACCCGTATCGCGGGGGACGTCGCCACGCCCCGCGAGAACAACCTCTCCCACTACCGCCAGCTCGCCAACGGTGTCCGGGGCTTCTGGCTCGGCCTGGAGCTGGGCGACCGCTGGACGGACGAGCAGGACGTCCTCGCGGTCATGGCCGAGCGGGTGGGTGTCAACGACGACCCCGAGTACCGGTACGGACAGGACACCATCGACCCCGAGCTGACCGTGGACGCGCTGGACCGGATGGCGGCGCGGCTGCGCAAGGCGGCCGAGGGAGGGCAGCGGGTGCTGTTCGCGACCGGGCACCCGGGCGGTCTGCTGGACGTGCACCGGGCCACGGCCGCCGCGTTGCGCGCCGCCGGCTGCGAGATCGTGGTCATCCCGGAGGGGCTGCAGACGGAGGAGGGGTACGTCATGCAGTTCGCGGACGTGGCCGTGCTGGAGCACGGGGCGTCACTGTGGCACACCCACTCGGGCGAGCCGATGCGGGCCATTCTGACGGGACTTGAGCGGGAGGGGCGGCCGCTGCCGGACCTGGTGGTCGCCGACCACGGCTGGGCCGGGTACGCGGGTCAGCACGGCGTCGACTCCGTCGGGTACGCCGACTGCAACGACCCGGCGCTGTTCCTCGCCGAGTCCGAGGGCACCGTCCAGGTCGTCGTGCCGCTGGACGACCACGTGGTCAGCCCGCGCCACTACGACCCCATGACGGCGTATCTGCTCGCCGCGGCGGGGCTGTCCTGACGGGCCGGCACATCTGACGGACCCGCATATCTGACGGAACGACAGGCCGGACGTGCGGTCCCGCCACCGGGGCCGCACGCCGTGGTCACTGCGTGGTCGGGTCAGTGCCCACCACCTCCTCCGCCGCCGCCGTGGCCGCCTCCGCCACCACCGTGGCCGCCTCCGCCACCGCCGTGGTCGCCTCCGCCACCGCCGTGGTCACCTCCGCCGCCACCGTGGTCACCGCCGTAGCCGCCGTGGTCACCGCCGTAGCCGCCGTGGTCGCCGCCGTAGCCGTAGTCGTCGTCATCGTCGCCCCACGAGTCGTGGTCGCCGTGACGCCCGTTGTCGTCGTCTCCCCAGCCGCTGCTGTAGGAGCTGTGGTCGTTGTGGTCCGCGGCAGAGGCGGCTCCGGCCGTGCCGATCGCGGCTCCGCCGGCCAGCAGCAGGCCGGAGGCGGACAACGCGACAAGACGCCTCGTGCGCTGTGATCGCATGGGAATACCTTCCATCTCCATCGGCTCTCGCGGCTCCCGGCGGAAGGCGCGAGGTGGATGGCCACGCCGCTGCGAAATGCGAAGATGCGGCGCGGTCTTCAGATGTCACCGCAGTGAAGTGATACGAAACGGCGTCAAGAACCCCGGTTGCCGGGCGCACCGGCAGTGCCGGGCAGGCCGTTCGTTGCGGCTTTCACTAAAAGAGCCTACTGCCGCATGCGTCACACGTCATCTCGAAGCGGCACCACCCGGTCGTACCTTTCCGGTGCGGGTCCGCGGTCCCTGCCGGAGAGCCGTGGCAGGTCGGTCTGCTCGCGGCCGGGTTCGTGGCCGCCGCTCCCGCCTCCGCCCACGGCGGTGACGTGGGCTACTGCCGGCAGTCCGGCGGCGCCGCCTCGGCCGGTGACACACACGCCGTCCGGGGCGACGCGGGCTGCGCCCACGTCGGCTGATCCCGCACACGCCGAGAGGCGGGCGAGGACCCCGGAAGGGGCTTCGCCCGCCTCTCGGGG
>NZ_JBEYXJ010000156.1:0-15353 GCF_040645015.1 Streptomyces sp. NPDC046881
CATGCGCAGCAGCAGAGCGCCTTCGGCGGGCAGTCCCTCGACGACGGAGGACTCGATGACCAGGGGAGCCGGTGCGGCCGGGCGGCCGGAAGAAGGTTTCATCGCATCACCCAGACTGGACGTGCCGCAGTTGTCGATCGGTCTCTTCCTGACCTCGGCACCACCTTGCACGGTGGGCCCCCGGCCCTCAACCGCACCCGGTCGGGGCGCGGCGGCCGGCTATGCCGGGCCGCCGGCCGGCCGGGCGTCCAGGTCGTCCAGCGCGCACGCCAGGGAGGCGTGCACCCGGATCCCCGGCAGACCGGCCGCGGTCAGGGCTTCCCGCACGTGCGGTCGGGGCTGTACGACGGGCAGTGCGCGGCCGGAGCGGGCCAGGAGCCCGGTCCCCCGGTCCAGGGAGCGCACCGCGTCGGCGCACGCGAGGTACACCTCGCTCAGGTCCAGCAGAGGGTGCTCCCCGGCCTGCTCGGCGTGGGCGACGTGCTCGGCGAGGGCCTCGCGGAACCGCCGGGCGTTGGCGGCGTCGACCGTGCCCCGGGCCTTCAGGACGCTGATGCCGCCGAGCCCGGCGCGGTGTTCGTGGACGGTCTGCAGCAGCAGCGGGGCCGGGCCGCCGGGGCGGACACGGGCAGGGGACGGCGGACCGGTTTCCATGGGGGCACGCGCTTCCTGGGCGGGGCGGAAGGAGCTCGGCCGGCCGCTTCTTGACCGGGACCTCACTCTGCCCCCGCCCGGATCCCGGATGCAACGACGTCCCGGGACGTGTCGCGGCGCCCTCCAGGTCAGCCGACGTACCGCCGTGCGGGTGAGTCCCTGCGGGCCCGCTCCAGCGCGGCGAGCCGGCGCTCCAGCTCCGGCGGTACCGGGTCGCGCTGGCGCAGCACCCACGGCAGTCCGGCGGTGGCGTGCGCGAACGCGCGGGCGGAGGCCGCGTCCCGGGGCACGGTCCGGATGAGGTGCCCGGTGCGGCGCAGCGCCGGCAGCAGCGGGCGGCGCAGCCAGGTGAACCACAGCGTGTTGCGCAGCCCGAGGACCCGGCGGGCCGTGCTGTCGCGCAGCCGGGAGGCGTGGTGGTGGACGGTGAGTTCCTCGGCGTAGGCGAGCCACCAGCCCTGGCGCAGCAGGTCGCAGGCGAGCAGTTCCTCCTCGCCGCCGAGCCACAGGCCGGGGTGGAAGCCGCCGCCGGCGCGGAAGGCCTCGGTGCGCAGCACGGTGGCGGCGGCGAGGAAGGAGCCGAGGGCGGGCCCGGGGAGCCAGTCCGGGCCGGACAGCGGGGATTCGCGCAGTTCGCGCACGACCGGGTCCTCGGTGCCCTCCGGTTCCACCAGGATCCGGGCGGTGACGGCCGCGAGCCGGGGCCGGGCGTCGAGCAGGTCGGCGGCCCGGCGCAGGCTGCCGGGCTCCCACCAGGTGTCGTCGTCGCAGAAGGCGACGTAGGGCGTGCGCACGCGCTGGACGGCCAGGTTGCGGCCGATCGCGCCGAGGTTGCGGCCGGGGCGCAGCAGCGTCATCTCGGGGAAGTCCCGGGCGACGGCCTCGGCGGTGCCGTCGGTGGAGGCGTTGTCGGTGACGATCACGCGCGGGCGTTCGGGCAGCCGGCGCAGCAGGGCGAGGGTGCGCAGGAGTTCGGCGCGGCGGTTGTGGGTGATCAGGACGACGGTCGTCCGGTCGTCGGGACCGGTCCGGGCACGGACGCCGGGGGTGAGCCCGGTCACCGGGCGGCTCCTTCCGCCAGGCGTCCGGACGCCTCCCGGTCGAGCAGGCGGGCGGCGTCCTCGACGTGCGGGGGCAGGGGCCGGCGGCGGGCGAGGGCGGCCGGGAACCGGGCGAGGCTCTCCCTCAGGGCGCGGCGCGCGCCGGGCCGGCCGGCCGCGGCGGCCAGCGCGAGGTCGGCGAAGGCGCGCAGGGCGACCGGCCAGGGGCGGCGCAGGCAGGTGGTGAGCACGTGGTTGCGCCGGACGAGGAAGGAGCGGCCGGTGCGGCCGTGGTCCTCGGGGTGGTGGCAGGCGCACAAGGAGGGTTCGTAGGCGACGCCCCAGCCGGCGGCGGCGAGGTCGTAGGCGAGCAGGGTCTCCTCGCCGCCGAAGAAGAGCAGCGGGTGGTAGCCGCCGGCGCTCAGGAAGGCTTCCCGGCGGACCACGCAGGCGCAGCCGAGGAAGCCGAGCACCGGGCGGCCGGGCAGGTCCGGTTCGGGGCGCAGCGGGGAGGCGGCGAGTACGGCGTTGAGGGGGTCCTCGGCGGCTTCCTCGCCGACCAGGGTGCGGGCGGCGAGCAGGCCGAGCCGGGGGTGCCGGTCGAGGAGGTCGGCGGCCCGGGCGAGGCTGCCGGGTTGCCACCAGGAGTCGTCGTCGCTGAAGGCGACGTAGGGGGTGCGGGCGTGCTGGACGGCCAGGTTGCGGCCGAGGGCGCCGGTGTTGGCGGCGGGCCGCAGCAACCGGGTGAGGGCCGGGTGGCCGGCGACGGCACGGCAGGTGGTGTCGTCGCGGGAGTTGTCGACCACGATGACCGGCGGCCGCTCGGGCAGCGCGGCCAGCGCGTCCAGGGTGCGCAGCAGGCTGGCGCTGCGGTCGCGGGTGATGACGGCGACGGTGACGCGGGGATCGCCCGGTGCGATGGGCCGGCCGACGCGGCCGGGGGCGTGCTCAGTGGACATGTGCCGCCTCCGGTCCGCTCTGCCGCTGCCGGCCGCGGACGTCGCGCAGCAGCGTCAGGCAGGCCGCGGCGACCTCGCCGGTGCGGATGCGCAGCAGGCGGGCGTCGGGGGTGCGGCCGTGCGGGTCGCCGGGCGGGCCGGGTTTCCACAGGGCGAGGTGGTCGGGGCTCGGCGGCGGGCCCCACAGGCGCGGGGAGACCGGCCCGAACAGGGTGACGGAGCGGGTGCCGTGGGCCACCGCGAGGTGGGCGAGGCCGGTGTCGCCGCTCAGCACCAGGGACGCCCCGGCGACCAGCGCGGACAGCTGTCCGAACGGCAGGCCGCCGGTCAGTACGTCGCTGCCGCGCTGGCCGCTGTGTTCGGCGACCGAGCGGACCAGGGCGTCCTCGCCGGGCCCGCCGGTGAGGACCACGCGGTGCCCGGCGGCGCGCAGGCACCGTACGACGGCGGCGAACCGGTCCCCCGGCCAGCGGCGGGAGCCCGAGGCCGCGCCGGGGTGCACGACGACCGCGCCGGGGGCCGGGGACGGCGTGGCGGGCGGGGGCAGCCGCACGTCCAGGGGGTCGGCGGGGATGCCGTAGTCGTGCAGGAAGGCGCACCAGCGGTCGCGTTCGTTGGCCTGCCCCCGCCACGGCGGGCCGTCCGGGCAGGCGTGGGCGAGCAGCCGGCGCGGGTGCAGGGCGGCCAGGGCGTCGCGGCTCTCGGGGCCGTTGCCGTGCAGGTCGATGGCCACGTCGGGGGGCGGTCCCGGCCAGTGGCCGAGGTCGGGCACCCCGCGGCCGGGCGCCTCGGCCGGGAACACGGCGTCCACCGCCCCCGTGGACAGGGCGGGTTCGGCGAGGTCCGGTGGCAGGGCCAGGACGACCCGGTGGCCGGGGAAGGCCCGGCGGACACCGCGCAGCGCAGGCACGCCGGCCAGCAGGTCGCCGAGGCCCAGCGCGCGCAGGACCAGGACGGGCGCAGGGTGCTCGGGCCGCTGCGCGGCGGCGCTCACCCCGTGCGTCGTGCGGTCGCGGGAGGTCACCTCGTCCGTCCTCCGGTCGGGGCGGGGGCCAGGGCCGCGCGCCGGGCGAGGCCGGTGGTGGAGCGGCCGTCCAGGTAGGGCAGCAGCAGGACCTGGCCGCCCCAGCTCTCCACCAGGGGCTGTTCGGGCAGCCGGGTGCGGGCGTAGTCGCCGCCCTTGGCCCAGATGTGCGGGCGGAGTTCGCCGAGGATGCGCTCGGGGGTGTCCTCGTCGAACACCGCGACGGCGTCCACGCACTCCAGGGCGCGCAGCACCCGTACCCGGTCGGCGGCCGGGACGAGGGGGCGGCCGTCGCCCTTGCGGCGGCGTACCGAGGCGTCGGAGTTGATGCACACGACGAGGCAGTCGCCGGCCCGGCGGGCGGCCTGGAGCAGGGCGACGTGCCCGGCGTGCAGCAGGTCGAAGCAGCCGCCCGCGGCGACGACGGTGCCGCCGGCCGCGCGGACCCGGGCGGCGGTGCGCACGGCGTCGGCGGTGGTGTCGCCGTCGGCCTGCGGCTCCGCGGCGGTCTCCGGCTCGTCGGGGACGGCGACCGCGCGGGCGCCGCCCTCGGCGACGTACCGGGTGGCGGCGTGTACGGCGGCCTGTACGGCGGCCTCGGTCAGGGCGCCGTCGGCGAGCAGCCCGGCGGCGGCCGCGGCGAACCGGTCGCCGGCGCCGCAGGGGTCGCCGGTGGCGGCGGCCGGGGTCGGCACGAGCAACGGGGTCTCGCCGTGCGAGAGCAGGGCGCCGCGTTCGCCCAGGGTCACCGCGACGGCCTGGGCCCCCCAGGCGTCGACGAGGACGCGGGCGTCCCGGGCGGCGGTGCGCAGGCCGGCCGCCTCGCCGGCGTCGGTGTCGTCCAGCTGACGGGCGAAGGCGCGGGCCTCCTGGGCGGAGGGGGTGGCCAGGCGGACGCCGGGGACGGGGGGCCGGCCGCGCACGTGCGGGTCCCAGACGACGGGTGCCGTCGCGTGGGTCAGGGCGTCCCGCAGGACGTCGGCGGTGCCGCGGCCGTAGTCGGCGACGAGGATGCCGTCGGCCACCGCGATCGTGGACACCGCCTCCTGGGTCGCCTCGCGGGCGCGGCCCTCGCCGTCGTCGAGGCGGAGCAGCGGCCGCTCCCCGGCCAGCACCCGGGTCTTGCTGCTGAGGGTGCCCTCCAGCGGCACCTCGACCAGGCCGACCCGGCCGGCCAGCAGGTCCCGCAGGGTGTCGCTGGCGGTGTCGGAGCCGAGGGCGGTGACGAGGGTGACGGGACGTCCGTCGGCGGCCGCGAGGCAGGCGGCGAGGGCGGCGCCGCCGGGGCGGGAGCTGCGCCGGGTGCCGTGGACGACGGGCACGGGCGCGTCCGGGGCGAGCCGCTCGGCCCGCCCGCACAGGTCGTGGTCGAGCAGGGCGTCGCCCACGACGACCAGGGGAGTCTGCGCGGCGGTCATGCGTGTCCCTTCCTCGGGGCGACGGGTGCGCCGGCCGCGGTACGGCCGACCGTGCGGGCCCGGCCGACGAGCCGGCCGACGACACCCGGCTTGCCGTCGGCACCCGGTTTGCCGTGCGCGCCGTCGGCGTCGGCCCGGTGGCCGGCCTCGCCGCGCTCGACCGCCTGGTCGAAGGCCTCGCAGAGCATGTGCACGGCGACCAGGTGGAGTTCCTGCACGGTGGCGGTGCCGGGGGCGTCGGCGCACAGCGCCTCGTCCGCGCCGAGCTGCAGCGGGTTGGGGGCCCGGCCGGTCAGCGCCCACACCGTCATGCCGAGCCGGTGCGCGCGGTCGGCGGCGGCCAGCAGGTTGGCGCTGGCGCCGCTGGTGGACAGCAGCAGGAGCACGTCCCCGGGGCGGCCGTGGGCGGCGGTCTGCCGGGCGAACACCTCCTGGACGCCGTAGTCGTTGGCGATCGCGGTGGTGGAGGAGGTGTCGGCGTGCAGGGCGACCGCGGAGAACGGCGGGCGGTCGTCCCGGTAGCGGCCGACGAGTTCGGCGGTGAGGTGCTGCGCCTGGGCGGCGCTGCCGCCGTTGCCGGCGACGAGCAGCCGGGCGCCGGAACCCAGCCGCCGGGCGAGGTCGGTGCCCCAGCGTTCGATGAGCGGTGCGTGGTCGCGGAACGCCTCCAGGGCCTTGGCGAGGTCGTCGCAGTGGGTGGTGTCGGTGACGGTGTTCATCGGACGACTCCCGAGAGCGAGCGAACGGAGGACACGGCGCCGTACACCCCGGCCAGGCCGTCGGCCACCCGGTCCCAGGTGTAGTGGCTGAGCACCCGGGAGCGGCCGGCGGCTCCGTACCGGGCGAGCCGGTCGGGGTCGGCGAGGAGGGCGCGGACGACCGCGCCGAGGTCGTGGTCGTCGTCGGCCGGGACCAGGACGCCCGTGGTGCCGTCCACGACCGTGTCGAGCTGGCCGCCGACGGCGGTGGCGACGACCGGGGTGGCGCAGGCCATGGCCTCCAGCGGGACGATGCCGAAGGGCTCGTAGCGGGGCAGCGACAGCACCAGGTCGGCGCTGGACATCAGCCGGGGCATGCGGGCCCGGCCGACCCCGCCGAGCAGGGTGACCCGGTCCGAGACGCCGTACTCGCCGGCGATGCCGTACAGGCGTGCCGCCTCCGGCTCGGCGCCGAGCAGGTCGGCCTCGGGGCCGCCGGCGACGAGGAGTTCGGCGTCGGGAACGCCGGCCAGGGCGCGGATGGCGCGGTCGAAGCCCTTGCGGGGCACGAGCCGGCCGACGGCCAGCAGCCGCTTGCGGGCGCCGGGCGGGCGGGTGCGGGCGCCCGGCGTGAACTGGTCGGGGTCGACGCCGCAGGGGACGACGCTGATCCGGTCCTCGGGCAGCCCCATGGCCTTGAGTTCGGCCACCTCGTCGCTGCAGGTGGCGATGATGCGGGCGCACTCGTGGCCGATGGCCTCCTCGATGGCGAGGCGCTGCGGCGGGCTGGTGTCGGCGTCGCCCTGGTAGCGCTTCTTCACCGTGCCGAGCGCGTGGTAGGTCTGCACGACGGGGATGCCGAGGTCGCGGGCGCCGGCCAGGGCGGCCAGGCCCGACATCCAGAAGTGGGCGTGCACCACGTCGGGCGGGCTCTCGGCCCACTGCCGGGCCAGGAAGGCGCCGAACTCGGTCATGTGGGGCAGGAGTTCGTCCTTGGGGACGGGCGCGGGCGGCCCGGCGGGCACGTGCACCACCTGCACGCCGTCGATGAGGGTCACCCGGTCCGGCAGGCCCGCCGAGTCCCGCCGGGTGTACACCGTGACCCGGTATCCCTTTCTGGCGAGCTGCCGGGCGGTCTGCGCCACGTACACGTTCTGGCCGCCCGCGTCCGGTCCGCCGAGCGCGGCCAGCGGGCTGGCGTGCTCGGAGACCATGGCGACGCGCCCGGCCGTGTGCGGAATGCGGCTCATCGGGTGACCTCCTTGATCAGGCGCTCCCAGTCGTCGAGGAAGCGCCGCTCTCCGTAGCGGGCCTGGGCCGCGGCCCGGGCCGCCGCGCCGGTGCGGCGGGCCCGCTCGGGTTCGGCGAGGAAGGTCCGTACGGCGTCCTCCAGGACGTCGAGGCGGTTCGAGACCACCCCGGCGCCCTCGGGTATCGCCTCCCGGACCTCCGTGGTGTCCAGGGCGACCACGGGCATGCCCAGGAACATGGCCTCCAGCAGGGACAGTCCGAGCGAGGTCCAGCGCACGGGGTGCAGGTAGAGCCGGCAGCGGGCCATCTCCCGGTGCAGTTCGTGCTGCGGCAGGTCCCGGGCGCGGCAGCGTTCGGGGGGCAGGCCGAGGTGCTCGGCGAGTCCTTCGGTGCGCATCCCGAAGACGTCCAGGGGCGCGGACCGGGCGAACAGGGGCAGCAGGTCGGTGCCGGTGGTACGGCCCCTGCGCACGGGCTCGTTGACCACGACGGCCGCGCGCCGCGCGGTGCCGGTGTAGAGCGGGCCGGGATCGATGATGCCGTGCTCGACGACCTCGGTCGGGGCCTGGCCGTTGTCCCACATCAGCCGGTTGAAGTGGGTGACGTGCACGACGGGGATCCGGGACTGCCCGGCGAGCGGGTGGAGTTGCCGTTCGGGTGTCTCGTCGGGGCTGTTGTGCTCGACGTACACGGCGGGCACGTCCACGCCGGGCCGGTGGCCGGTCCAGCGCAGGGCCAGGTCGAGTTCGTGCGGGCGTTGCAGCACCATCAGGTCGATGTCGCAGTCCCACAGCTGCTTCGGGGTGCGTTCCCGCACGGACTCGGGCCAGTCCCAGGTCTCGGCCCGGCCGAGGCCGTCGGGTCCGCGGTCGCCGGTGACCGGGACCAGGTAGGTGTGGGGGCCCTGCACGAAGGCGGTGAGCCAGGATCCGTGCACGTGCCAGACGAGGATGTTCATGGCTGCCGCTCCTGGATGAGCTTGTGCACCGCGCGCACCACGTCCTGTCCGGTGACCTCGTCCAGGCAGGGGTGGCCGGGCACCGGACAGGTGAGGGCCCGGGTGTCCGCGCACGGCGCCGACTGGTCGCCGAGCAGGATGACGGGGACGCCGTACGGTGCCCAGCGTTCGGCCGGTACGACGGGAGCGAAGAGCGACACGACCGGGGTGCCGACCGCTGCGGCGAGGTGGGCAGGGCCGGTGTTGGCGCTGATCACGACGTCGGCCATGCGCAGCACCCCGGCGAGGGTGCGGGGGGACGTCCGGCCGCCGAGGTCGACGGCCAGGCCGCCGCTGACCCGGCGGGTGAGGCCGGTCTCGGCGGGGCCGCCGGTGACGACCACGCGGTGCCCGGCGTCGGCGAGCAGCGCGACCGCCTCGGCGCAGCGGTGCGGGCTCCAGGCGCGGGCGGGGGCGCTGGCGCCGGGGTGCAGGACGACGTAGGGGCCGTTGCCGGTGAGGCCGCCGGTGTCCGGAGGCGGCAGCACGCGCAGCCGGCCGTCGTCCCCGGGCGGGGCCGGGAAGCCGAGGGCGGCGGCGGTGTCCAGGGCCGCCTCGGCCTCGTGCCGGCCCTCCTGCCGCCGGTGGCGCACGTCGAGCAGCCGGCCGGGATGGTCGACGCTGTCGGCCCCGATCCGGCCGACGCCGGCGAGCCGGAGCAGCAGGGCGGTGGGCAGCGGGCTCTGGTGGAACGACGTGAGGACGAGCGCGGTGTCGTACGCCCCGGCGCGCAGCCGCCCCACCAGCCAGTCGACGTCGGCCGGGCTGACCGGGGGCGGGTCGAACCCCTCCCAGGGCGCCTCCCACACCAGCACCTCGTCCACCCCGGGCAACAGCCGGGCCGCGTCCGCGCCCCGGGGGCCGCAGAGCAGGGTGACGTGCGAGGAACCCGCGGCGACGGCCCGTACGGCGGGCCCGGCGAGCAGCACGTCACCGAAACTGTCGAGCCGGACGACGAGTGATTTCACGCCGGCCACCTCCCCGCCGGTCCGACGGCGTCCGGCACCGCACACCGCGCCCGTCCGCGCGCCGGAACGTCCGGGCAAGGGGACGGCATCCTCCCGGCGGCACCGGCCTCCGGGGAAGGCGACGGCGTCGCCACGGCGGTCCCGGCGGTCGGTGGAGCCGGGCGTGTCCAGGACTGCCGTGGCCGGGCAGGACGGTCCGCGGGCGGGCCGGAGGCGCGCCTGCCCACCGGGACGCCCGCCTCGACCAGGGCCGCGCGGACCGCGGTGAGGGGGTCGGGGGCGCTCTCCGTGGCGAAACGTTCCACCTCGGCCGGGGCGGTGGCCGCGTTCGGGACCAGGACGCCTCGGGCACCGGCCGCGCGGGCGGCCAGGACGTCGGCGGCGATGTCGCCGACCACCAGGCACTCGGCGGGCGGTACGCCCAGCCGCTCGGCGGCCGCGTGGACGAGGCCGGGGCGGGGCTTGCGGCAGGCGCAGCCGGCGTCGGGGGCGTGCGGGCAGAACACCCAGGTGTCCAGGCCGCCCAGCAGTTCGTCGGCGCGCTCGTTGACGCGGAGCACCTGCTCGGTGGTGAGCAGCCCGCGGCCGATGCCGGACTGGTTGCTGACCACGCCGGTGGCCAGGCCGTGGGCCCGGGCCAGCGCGACGGCCGCGGCGGCGCCCGGCAGCAGCCGGACCCGGTCGGGGTCGCCGTTGTACGGCACGTCCACCACGAGGGTGCCGTCGCGGTCGAACAGGACGGCGGACAGCCTGCTCACTCGGCACCTCCCAGGGGCTCGGCGTGCCGGTGGCGGACGACTCCGCGCACCCAGTGCCGGACGGCGAGCGGCGGGATGAGCACGCTGGTGCCGAGCATCCCGGCGATCTCGCGGGCGGTGCGCGGGCCGGGCAGGATCCGGGCGAGCGCGAACTCGGCGGTGCCCAGCGTCCACAGGGCCGCGCAGACGCGCGCGGACCGCCGCCGCCCGGCCAGGGCGCAGCCGGCGGCGGCGAGGGCCGCGCCGGTGACCACCACGTGGCGGGGCAACCGGCCGCGGGGCGCCTGCGCACGGTCCCACCAGTCGCGGCCGTGCAGCCGGTTCATCAGGGCGTCGTCGGCGTTGCCCCGCTGCGCGGGCAGCGAGGCCCACCAGTGGGCCGGGCGGACCGGGTGCCGGGTGACGCGTGCGCCCCGGACCAGGTCCCAGCCCGCCCGCTGCACCCGCAGGGCCAGGTCGGCGTCCTCGCGGAAGGCCCGCGGGAAACGTTCGTCGAAACCGCCGGTCCGCTTGAGCGCCTCGGTGCGGTACGCCATGTCGGCGGTGGCCCAGGCGGCGTTCTCCAGGCCCTTGGTGACGCGCTCCCAGTCGGTGGGCCGGCGGTCCAGGGGCAGGGGGACACGCAACTGTCCCTGGACGCCGCCGACATCGGGGCCGGCCGCCCGCAGGTCGTCGGCGAGCCGCCGGGACCAGTCCGGCAGCACCTGCACGTCGTCGTCCAGGAACACCGTCCAGGGCGTCCGGACGGTGCGCCAGCCGGCGTTGCGGGCAGCGGCCGGCCCCTTGCCGCCGGTGCGCAGGGTGCGCACCCGGTCGAGCAGCTGACCGGCCGTTTCCAGGGGCAGGCCGCCGTCGGGCGCGGGCCGGTCGTCCACGACGACCACCTCGTGCGGCGGATGGCCGTCGGCCGCGGCGAGCGCGCGCAGGCACTCGGCGAGGCAGGGCCGGCCGATCGTCGGGACGACGACGGTGTATGCGGGCGCGCCGGTCATGCGAACGCCTTCCCGCGGCGGATCGCGAACGGGCCGAGCACCAGCAGGTCCACGGGTGCCGAGCCGAAGCACTCCAGGGCGTCCCGGGGATCGTCGACCATGGGCCGCCCGGCGGTGTTCAGGCTGGTGTTGACCACCACCGGCAGCCCGGTGCGCCGCTCGAAGCCCTCGATCATCCGGGCCACCAGCGGCTCCTGGGCGCGGTCCACGGTCTGGATGCGGGCCGTGCCGTCGACGTGCACGACGGCCGGGATGCGGGCCTTCCACTCGGCGGCCACCCCGTGCACGAACAGCATGTGCGGGCTGGGCAGCGGCCCGTCGAAGATCTCCGCCGCGCGTTCGGCGAGCACCATGGGCGCGACCGGCCGGAACTCCTCGCGCCCCTTGACCGCGTTGAGCCGTTCCAGGTTCTCCGCCTTGCCGGGGTGGGCGAGCAGCGACCGGTGCCCGAGCGCGCGCGGTCCGTACTCGCTGCGCCCCTGGAACCAGGCCACGATCCCGTCGGCGGCCAGCGCCTCCGCGGCCGTCTCGGCGATGTCGGCGGGTTCCTCGTACGGTACGGCCGCCCGGTCCAGCCACGTGCGCAGTTCGGCGTCGCTCCAGCCGCGGCCCAGGGCGGCGGTCGGCATCGGCTCCAGGGCGTCCTTCTGACCGGCCACATGCGCCGCCGCGCCCAGTGCCGTACCGGCGTCGCCGGCGGCCGGCTGCACCCACACGTGCCGGAAGCCGCTCTCCCGCCACAGCCGGGTGTTGGCCACGCAGTTGAGGGCGACCCCGCCGGCCAGGGTGAGCGCGTCCTCGCCGGTGCGCTCGCGCAGCCACCGGGCGAGGCCGAGCATGACCTCCTCCAGGCAGAGCTGGGCACTGGCCGCGAGGTCGGCGTGGTCCTGGTTCCAGGCGCCGCCGGCCGGGCGGGGCGGGACGAACTCGGCCCAGGGCACCGGGCGGGCCCGGAAGCCGCCGTCGTCGGCGGCGTGGACGTACTCGCGCAGTCGGCCGGCGAAGCGCGGGGTGCCGTAGGAGGCGAGCGCCATGACCTTGAACTCGTCGCTGCTGCGCAGGAATCCGAGGTGCTGGGTGAGGTCCTCGTAGAACAGGCCGAGGGAGTCCGGCAGCCGCTGGGTGCCGAGGACCGTCAGTTCCCGGTTGGTGTAGCGGCCGGCCAGGTGCGAGCCGCACTCGCCGCGGCCGTCCAGGACGAGGACGGCGCAGTCCGGGTACGGCGAGACGGCCCCGGCGGAGGCCGCGTGCGCCACGTGGTGCGGGACGAACCGCACCTTCGCCGGGTCGAGTCCGGGCAGCGCCTCGGCGAGGAAGTCGGGCGCCTGGCGGGCGTACTGCTGGCGCAGGTGGTCCCACGGGTCGTGCAGGCCCATCTCGTCGGCGGGGCGGGCCAGTGCGGGGTCGTAGGAGTAGGCGACGGCGTCCAGGTCGGACGGGGTGAGGCCGGCCTGCTCCAGGCACCAGCGGGCCGACTGCTCGGGCAGCTCCCAGGCGGAGAAGGGAACGGGCCGCTTGCCGTGCTTGCGACGGGAGAACCGCTCCTCCTCCGCCGCCGCCACGATCCGGCCGTCGGTGAGGAGGGCGGCGGCGGGGTCGTGGAAGAGTGCGTTGATTCCGAGGACGTGCATGCGCTGTCTCCAGGGCCGGGGAGGGGCGGGGGGTCAGGACTGCGGGGCCGGTTCCCCCGGGTGCGGGGCCGGTTCCGGGGGCTGGGCCGCGAAGTAGGCGATCGTCTGCTTCAGGCCCTCCTCCCAGGGGACCTGCGGCGACCAGCCGAGCAGTTCGCGCGCCAGCGTGGTGTCGGGGCGGCGCCGGCCGGGGTCGTCGACGGGCCGGTCCACGAACGCGATCGGGGACCGGGAGCCGGTCAGGGCGACCACCCGGCGGGCCAGGTCGCCCATGGTGATCTCGTCGCTGCCGCCGATGTTGACGGGCCGCACCGCCCTGCTCGCGGCCACCCGCAGGATGCCGTCGACGGTGTCGTCCACGTAGCACAGCGAGCGGGTCTGGCTGCCGTCGCCGGTCACCGTGAGCGGCTCGCCGGCGAGAGCCTGGCAGATGAAGGTGGGCACCGCGCGCCCGTCGTGGGCCCGCATCCGCGGGCCGTAGGTGTTGAACAGCCGCACTATCCCGGCGTCGGTGCCGTTGGTGCCGGCGTGCGCGGTCACCAGGGCCTCGGCGAACCGCTTGGACTCGTCGTACACGCTGCGCGGTCCGACCGGGTTCACGTTGCCCCAGTAGCCCTCGTGCTGCGGGTGCACCAGCGGGTCGCCGTACACCTCCGAGGTGGAGGCCAGCAGGAAGCGGGCGCCGTCGCGTTCCGCGATCGCCAGGGCGTTGCGGGTGCCGATGCTGCCCACGTCCAGGGTCTCCAGGGGCATGCGCAGGTAGTCGGCGGGCGAGGCCGGGCAGGCGAAGTGCAGGACCAGGTCGTACGGGCCCGGCAGCCGCTCGGCGCACCGCGCCGCGGAGACGTCGCAGTGCACGTACCGGAAGCCGGGCCGGTCCTCCAGCGGGGCGATGTTCTCGCGCCGCCCGCAGGCCAGGTTGTCGGCGCAGTCGACTTCGACGCCTGAATCCAGCAGGCGTTCGCACAGGTGGGAGCCGAGGAAGCCGGCGCCGCCGGTCACGAGGGCGCGCCGCCAGGAGAACGGTGTGTCACCAGTCATGGGGGCTCTTCCTTCGTCGTCCTTGGTCCACGCGTCCGCTTCGTCCGTGTTCCGGACGTGCGTCGTCCGCGCACCTGGGAAGGGGGCCGGCGCGGGCCTTCGGCGCGTGCCGGGTCGCCGGGTCCGACGTCGTCGGCCCGTGGGAGAGGGGAGGACAGGGCGCGTGTCCCGTCGATCGTGCAGGACCACCCTGGTGGGCCGCCGCTGGCTGGACGGCACTGGCAGCTGAGTTCCCGTGCCAGTTGGTTTCACACGTTTGATTCTTATTGTCCGGATTCCGGGGTACTCGCGCGACTCAGGCGCCCCGATTACCACAGGGGAGACGCTCATGCACGACGACGTCGCGACGGAGGTGCTGCGTGCGCTGCGCGGTCCGGGCCGGTTCCCGGAACGGCTGCTGCTCACCGGCTGGTTCAGCTTCCGGGACGGTGAGGCCACGGCCGGGGACGTGCTCGCCCAGCAGCACATGGCCACGGCCCTGACCAGGGCCGGCATCCGGCACGACACCGCCTGGAGCCCCGTTTTCCGGCCCGGCCGGCTGTCGTTGGAGACGGCCGACCCGCGTGCGTACGACACGCTGCTCTTCGTCTGCGGTCCGCTGCACGGGCCCCAAGTCGCCGCCCTCCATGCACGGTTCGGATCCTTGAGACGACTCGCGGCCGGGGTGTCGGTGGTCGACCCGGCGGATCCCGCGGTCACGGGCTTCCATGTGGTCGTCCCCCGCGACGGTACGGACGCCCCGGGCCGGCGGGATCTCGCGGCCGCCGCCCCCGCGGGCCCGCTGCCGCCCGTGGCCGGGGTGGTGCTCTCGCACGGCCAGGGCGAGTACGGGGAGCGCCGCCGGCACGCGGAGGTGACCGAGCGGATCACCGCCTGGCTGGCCGGCAAGGACTGCGCGCGGGTGCCGGCCGACACCCGGCTGGCCACCGACGACTGGCGGCTGTGCGCCACCGCCGAGCAGTTCCTCGCCCTCCTCCCCCGCTTCGACGTGGTCGTCACCACCCGGCTGCACGGCCTGGTGCTGGGGCTGCGCAGCGGCACCCCGGTGATCGCGGTCGACCCGGTCGCGGGCGGCGCCAAGGTGAGCGCCCAGGCCCGCACTCTGGGCTGGCCGGCGCTGGTGGCGGCGGACGCGTTGACCCCGGACATCCTGGACCACTGGTGGCGGTGGGCGCTGTCGGGAGTGGGCCGGACGGCCGCCGCCTGCCACTCGATGCGCTGACCGGGGCTCGCGGGCCGTGTAGCGCGCCGTGGCCGGGGCACTCGGCGCGGCGACGGCCGGCCGCTTTCGGGCCGCCGCGTTTGACGCAGGAGGTAACGACCATGGGTCACGGCGGAAACGTCATTCAGGAGCTGACCACCGACCACCGCGAGGTCGAGGAGATCTTCGGCCGCATCGAGGCGCTGCCGCCCGGCTCCGCGGAACGCAAGACCCTCTGCGACCAGGCCACGATGGAGCTGGTCCGGCACTCCGTCGCGGAGGAGTCCTACCTCTACCCGGCGGTGCGCGAGCACGTGACCAACGGGGACGCCCTGGCCGACAAGGAGCTGGAGGACCACGCCAAGGCCGAGCAGCTCATGAAGGACCTGGAGGGCTGCGACGCGGACGATCCCCGTTTCGACACGCTCATGACCCAGCTGATGACCGAGATCCGGTCCCATGTCGCGGACGAGGAGCAGAACCTCTTCCCGCAGTTGGAGGCGGCCTGTCCCCCGGACGCGCTGATGGATCTCGGCGACAAGGTCCGCCGGGCGAAGAAGATGGCCCCCACCCGTCCGCACCCGTCGGCACCGGACACTCCCCCGGCCAACAAGTTGCTGGCTCCGGGAGCCGGTCTGGTCGACCGGTTGCGCGACGCGCTGTCGGGGCGGGGCAAGGAGAGCTGAACGGCTGCACACCACGGGGGCCGGGCGCGTGCCCG
>NZ_JBEYXJ010000157.1:0-15009 GCF_040645015.1 Streptomyces sp. NPDC046881
GTTGCCGGTCCGGGCCCTTCCTGCCCGTCGCTCAGCGCGCCGCCAGCTCCAGCAGCTGCGGCTGCTCGGCCGGCACCACCACCGGCATCCGCGCGTTCCGCCACAGCCACGCGACGTCCCGGCCGAAGGACCACACCAGCGAGCCCAGCGCCAGCAGCACGATCGCGAGGTTCACCGGCCCGGGCAGCAGCTCCGCGCCCGCCACGAGCAGGCACACGCCCTGCACCGCGGCGACGGTCTTGCGGGCGAACGACGGCGGCAGCGGCGCCGTCAGCCACGGCGCGACCCGGGCCGCGGCGACGAACGCGTATCGCATGCCGCCGATCAGCAGCACCCACGGCCCGAGCTGCGCCGACACGTACACGCTCAGCACCAGGATCAGGAACGCGTCGACCTCCATGTCGAAGCGCGCGCCGAGCGCGGAGGAGGTCCCGGTGCGGCGGGCGACCTTGCCGTCCACGCCGTCCAGCAGCAGCGCCACCGCGGTGAGCGCGACCAGCAGCGTCACCGGCGGCGCGCTCTCGAAGGAGTCCGCGACCAGCGCGGTCACCCCGCCGACCAGGATGGACCGGCCGAGCGTGACCCGGTTCGCGGGGCCGAAGGAGCGCAGCCGGGAGCGGTGCACGGCCCGGGAGAGGACCGCCCAGGTGGCGAACGCGAACACGAGTCCCGTCAGCCAGCCGACCGGCCCCATGCCGATCGCCGAGCCGAGCAGGGCCAGCAGCAGGATCTGCACGCCCGCTCCCACAGCGGTCTCCTGCTGGAGCCTCGCGTCATACGTGTTGTTCAGGGCCACCGCACACCCTCCGGCCGAGTGACAGAGTCGATCAACGCCGCGTACTGTGCGCGGCCTGTGCACAACTCGGTACGTGAACAACTTCCCGATCGTTCAGGAGGATGCCGATGAACCGGTCGGCCCGCGCGTTCTGGCTCCGCTCGCCCGGCCACGGAGAGCTGCGCGACGTCACCCTCGCGGAGCCCGCCGCGGACGAGGTCCTGGTGCGCGCGCTGTACTCCGGGGTGAGCCGGGGCACGGAGACGCTGGTCTTCCGCGGCGGGGTGCCGGACAGCCAACACGCCGTGATGCGGGCGCCGTTCCAGGAGGGCGACTTCCCGGGCCCGGTGAAGTACGGCTACCTGAGCGTCGGCGTGGTCGAGCAGGGCCCGGCTGAGCTGACCGGCCGTACGGTCTTCTGCCTGTATCCGCACCAGAGCCGTTACGTCGTTCCGGTGAGCGCCGTCACCGTGGTGCCCGAGCGGGTGCCCGCCGCACGGGCCGTCCTCGCCGGCACCGTCGAGACCGCCGTGAACGCCCTGTGGGACGCGCGCCCGCTGATCGGCGACCGGATCGCGGTGGTCGGCGGCGGCATGGTCGGCTGCGCGGTGACCGCGCTGCTCGCCCGCTTCCCCGGCGTCCGCCTCCAGCTGGTCGACGCCGACCCCGCCCGCGCCGAGACCGCCGAGGCGCTCGGCGTGGACTTCGCCGCCCCCGCCGACGCCCTCGGCGACTGCGACCTCGTCGTGCACGCCAGCGCCACCGAGGCCGGCCTCACCCGCGCCCTGCAACTCCTCGCCCCGGAGGGCACCGTCGTCGAGCTGAGCTGGTACGGCGACCGCAGCGTGGCCCTGCCGCTCGGCGAGGCCTTCCACTCCCGGCGGCTCACCGTGCGCAGCAGCCAGGTCGGCACCGTCTCCCCGGCCGCCCGCGCCGGCCGCACCTACGCCGACCGGATGGCGCTCGCCCTGGACCTGCTCGCCGACCCCGCGCTGGACGCGCTCATCACCGGGGAGAGCGCTTTCGAGGAACTCCCTTCCGTCATGCCCCGGCTGGCGTCGGGTGCGATCCCCGCCCTGTGCCACCGGGTGCGGTACCCGGAGACCGGCCTGACCTGAGAAAAGAGTGAGGAACGGCTGAACACGGGGAAGCGAAGAGCCGTACTACACGGCATCCCCCGGCGGGCAAGGCCGGGGGACCAGACGCGCCGCACCTGGAGGGTCGTCCGTTGTTCAGCATCACCGTCCGCGATCACATCATGATCGCCCACAGCTTCCGCGGCGAGGTGTTCGGGCCCGCGCAGCGACTGCACGGCGCCACGTTCCTCGTGGACGCGACGTTCCGCCGCCGGGAGCTGGACGAGGACAACATCGTGGTCGACATCGGCCTGGCCACCCGGGAACTGGCCGCCGTCACCGCCGAACTGAACTACCGCAACCTCGACGAGGAACCCGACTTCAAGGGCGTCAACACGTCCACCGAGTTCCTCGCCAAGGTCATCGCCGACCGGCTCGCCGAGCGGATCGGGAAGGGCGCCCTCGGCGAGGGCGCCAAGGGCCTCGACGGGATCACCGTCACCCTGCACGAGTCGCACATCGCCTGGGCGAGTTACGAGCGTGGCCTGTGACCGACCTGACCGTGGAGCGGGCGCGCCTCACCTACGTGCCCGCACAGCCCGCCGCCGCCGAGAATGCCGGAATCATCCCCATGTCCCTGCGCACCGTGCACTTCGTGATGCCGGGCGGCGTCGACGACCCGGCCGCGCCCAGCGGCGGCAACGCCTACGACCGCCGGGTCTGCCTGGACCTGCCCGGCTTCGGCTGGCAGGCCGTCCGGCACGCCGTGCCCGGCGGCTGGCCGCGCCCGGACGGCGCCGCCCGCGAGCGGCTCGCCCGCACCCTGCGGGACCTGCCGGACGACTCGGTCGTACTCCTCGACGGCCTCGTCGCCTGCGGCGTCCCGGAGATCGTCGTCCCCGAGGCCGCACGGCTGCGGCTCGCCGTCCTCGTCCACCTGCCGCTCGGCGACGAGACCGGCCTGGACCCCGCCGTCGCCGCCGACCTGGACGCCCGCGAACGGGCGGTGCTGCGGGCCGCGGGCGCGGTGATCGCCACCAGCGACTGGGCGGTCCGCCGGCTCGTCGCCCACCACGGCCTCGCCCCCGACCGGGTGCACACGGCCGCGCCCGGCGCCGACATCGCACCCCTCGCACCCGGCACCGACGGCGTCTCCCGGCTGCTGTGCGTGGCCGCCGTGACCCCGCGCAAGGGCCAGCACCGGCTGGTCGAGGCGCTCGCGGCGGTCCGGGACCTGCCGTGGACCTGCGAGTGCGTCGGCGGCCTCGGCCACGACCCCGCGTACGTCGCCCACCTGCGGGAACTGATCGCCCGGCACGGCCTCGCCGACCGCCTGCACCTGACCGGCCCGCGCTCCGGCGCCGCCCTCGACGCCTCCTACGCCGCGGCCGACCTGATGGTCCTCACCTCCTACGCCGAGACCTACGGCATGGCGGTCACCGAGGCCCTCGCCCGGGGCATCCCGGTCCTCGCCACCGACGTCGGCGGCCTGCCCGAGGCGGTCGGCCGCGCACCGGACGGCGGGGTGCCCGGCATCCTCGTGCCGCCGGAGGACCCGGCCGCGCTCGCCGCCGAACTGCGCGGCTGGTTCGGCGAACCCGACGTACGCCGCCGCCTCAAGGCCGCGGCCCGCGCGCGGCGCGCCGCGCTCGACGGCTGGGCGACCACCGCCCGCAGCCTGGCGGGAGTCCTCGGGCGGCTCCCGGAACCCCCGAGGAGGGCGGCATGAGCACGGTGCGCAAGGACGAGGCGGTGCCGGCCCGGTCCGGTTCGCAGGGGTTGATCCCGGCTCAGCCCGGGCCAGGGGAGGGGGAGTCCGTGCCGGAGACCACGAGGACCCGGAGCGAGGACGACCCGGCGGCGGACGGCGGGGAGCCCGGCACGGGCGCCGTCGCCTCCGTCATCGCCGGTGCCGGACCCGTGGGCCGCCCCGGCGAACGGGCCACCGTACGGCTGCGGGACGAGGATCCGCAGGAACCGCCGCGGTACGCGCCCGAGTGGCTCCAGCTGCGGGAAGACGCCGACGCGGCGGCCCGTTCGCCGGAACTCCTCGACCCCCTGCGGATCCGGCTGGCCAACCTGCCGGGCCGCTCGGGCGGACTGGTCGTGCACGACCTGGGCTGCGGCACCGGCTCCATGGGCCGCTGGCTCGCGCCCCGCCTGGACGGCGCCCAGCACTGGATCCTGCACGACCGCGACCCCTACCTGCTGCACTTCGCCGCGGTCGGCTCCCCGCGCTCCGCCGCCGACGGCAGCCGCGTCACGGTGGAGACCCGGCGCGGCGACGTCGCCCGGCTCACCCCGGACGCGCTGGCCGGGGCCTCGCTGGTGACCGCGTCCGCGCTGCTCGACGTCCTCACCCCGGACGACGTCGAGACCCTGGCGGACGCCTGCGCCGGCGCCGGCTGCCCGGCCCTGCTCACCCTCTCCGTCGCCGGACGCGTCGACCTCACCCCCGGGGACCCCCTCGACGCCGAGATCGCCGAGGCGTTCAACGCCCACCAGCGGCGCGACGGGCTGCTCGGCCCGGACGCGGTCACCGTGACCTGCGAGGCGTTCGCCGAGCGCGGGGCGACGGTCCGGCTGCACCCGAGCCCGTGGCGGCTCGGCCCCGGGCAGCGGGCACTCACCGAGCAGTGGCTGCGCGGCTGGGTGGGCGCGGCCGTCGAACAGCGCCCGGAGCTGCGCGAGCGCGCCGAGCGCTACCTGGACGAGCGGCTCGCCGCCTGCGCGTCCGGCACCCTGCGGGTCACCCTCCACCACAGCGACCTCCTCGCCCTGCCCCGCCCGAAGGGCGGCACACCGTGACCGGCCGGGCCGCGACGGCGGGAACGAGGAGGGTGCCGGAGGCGGTACGCGCGCGCGTGGCGCCGGGAACCGGCCCGGCGGGCACGCGCGGTGCGGGCCCGGCGCCGACGGCCGCTCCCCGTGCGGGCGGGACGCCGGCGCACGCCGTCCCCGCGCACGGGACACCGGCGAACGCGTCCCCCACGGGTGTGACTCCCGCCGACACCGCCCCCACGCCTGCCACGCCTGCCACGCCTGCCGCGCCGGCCGGAGAGGCCCCCTCCTGCGAGGCGGCCGGGACCCCGGCCGCCCCCAGCCCCCGGCGCCTCGGCTCCCCGGCGCTGCGCACCCGGCTGGGCACCCTCGCCGGGGCCGGCATCCTCGGGTTCCTGCTGTGGCGGCTCGGCACCGGAGCGCTGGTCGACGGGCTGCGGCGGATCGACACGGCAACGGTGCTGGCCGCGCTGGCGATCGGCGGCGTCACCACCGTGTTCAGCGCCTGGCGCTGGCAACTGGTGGCGCGGGGGCTGCGGCTGCGGCTCCCGCTGGGCCCCGCCGTCGCCGACTACTACCGGGCGCTGTTCCTGAACGCGGCCCTGCCCGGCGGGATCCTGGGCGACGTGCACCGGGCGGTCCGGCACGGACAGAGCGCGGGCGACGTCCGGCGCGGGGTGAAGGCGGTCGTCCTCGAACGTGTCGCCGGGCAGCTCGCGCTGGCCGTGGCCGGTGCGGCGGTGCTGCTGACCCTGCCGTCCCCGGTGCGCGCCGACGTCCGCGGCTTCGCCCCGCTCGCGGCCCTGGCCGCCGTCGGCGCGCTCGCCGTCGTCCTCGCCCTCCGGATGAACCGCCCGCCGGCCCGCACCGGCGGCGCCCTGCGCCGCACGCTCGGCGAGGCCCGCCGGGGCCTGGCGTCGCGGCACAGCGGCCCGGGTGTCGCGCTGTCCTCCGCGATCGTCCTCGCCGGGCACCTGCTGATGTTCGTCGTGGCGGCCCGGGTCGCCGGCTCGGCCGCCCCGGTCGCGGTGCTGCTGCCGCTCGCGGTGCTCGCCCTGCTCGCCATGGGACTGCCGCTGAACGTCGGCGGTTTCGGCCCCCGCGAGGGCGTCACCGCCTGGGCGTTCGGCGCGGCGGGGCTCGGCGCGGACACCGGGGTCGCGGTCGCCGTCGTCTACGGCGTGCTCAGCCTCGTGGCCAGCCTGCCCGGCGCCGCCGTCCTGGTGTGGCGCTGGTACGGGACCGTACGCACCCGCACCACGACCCCCGACCCCGGGCACGGCCTCGTGCCCGGTGACGGCCTGCCGGCCGGGGCCGCCCCCACGGGTCCCGGCCGCAGGTCCGCCCGGCGCTACTTCCGTCCCGTGGGCGAGGTGAGCAGCGCGAGATACGGCTCGAAGGATTCCGTGAGGCTCGCCAGCAGTTCCTTTCCCTTTTCCGCCGAACCGAGGGAAGGACGGCCGATGACGCCCGATTCGGTATAGGCGGACATTCCCACGGTGAGCAGATGACGACGGTCGTCGGCGGTGAAATCGGCGGACTCGTGACCAGGGCGGACGAATTCGGGGTGAGCGTGCAGCAGAATCGAGGTCTCGATTTCTCCCGCGTGCATGTCGGTGAGCAGCGAGGTGACCACCCCGGACCGCTCCCGTGCCGCCTCCCAGTCCTCGGCGGCCGGGAACAGCGCCATCCGCTCGCCGCGCGCGGAAGCCTCCTGGACGACGTTGCCCAGCACGTAGTTGCCGCCGTGCCCGTTGACCACGACCAGCGCGTCCACGCCCGAGCGGCGCAGCGACGCCGCGATGTCCGAAACCACCGCGTGCAGGGTCACCGCGGAGATGCTGACCGTCCCCGGCCAGGCCGCGTGCTCGTGCGAGCAGGAGACGGTCACCGGCGGAAGGAGGTGCACCGGGTACGCGGCGGCGATCTCCCGCGCGACGGCGCAGGCGACCAGCGTGTCGGTGGCCAGCGGAAGGAACGGACCGTGCTGTTCGAAACTCCCCACGGGAAGGACGGCCACCTGTGCTGAAACGCCCGCCCCCCGGCTCCGTACGTCCTGCGTGGTGTCCGTCGGCATCACGCCGCTCACCGCCCCGTACACCGCCCGCGCGCCCGAACCACTCATCTTTTCACGGCCTTTCGTCTCTGCTATAGGAATCAGATCATGACAGAAAACACCGGCGTCAACATCGGCGTACTCGGCACGAAGTCCCCGCGGCGTTCGGGCGCCGAACGCGTGGTGAATGCACCGCTGCCCACCGTGTACGGGAAATTCCAGGCGGTCGGCTACCTGGACCACGACCGCGGTGACGAGCAAGTGGCCCTGGTGTACGGCGAGATCGGCGCCGAGAACGTGCTGGTCCGGCTGCACTCGGAGTGCCTGACCGGGGACGCGTTCGGCTCCCGGCACTGCGAGTGCGGGGACCAGCTGGAGGCCGCGATGCGCGCCGTGGTCACCGAAGGCAGCGGCATCGTCGTCTACTTGAGGGGGCACGAGGGCCGCGGCATCGGCCTGCTCGCCAAGCTGCGCGCGATGGCCCTGCAGGCGGAGGGCCTGGACACGGTGGAGGCGAACCTCGCGCTGGGCCTGCCGGTCGACGCCCGCGACTACCGCGTGGCCGCCGAGATCCTGCGCGACCTCGGGGTGCGCTCGGTACGGCTGATGTCCAACAACCCGCGCAAGCGGGAGGCGCTGGTCCGGCACGGCGTCCAGGTCGCCGAGCAGGTGCCGCTGCTGATCGAGCCGTGCGAGAGCAACATCACCTACCTGCGGACCAAGCGGGAGCGGATGGACCACCACCTGCCGCACCTGGACGCCGTCGCGCACGGCTCCTGACGCCCGGCCGCCGATTCGGCGGGCCGCCGTCCGGAAAGGATCAGGCGACAGGTGTGCGGCGCGGTGAGGGAGGCGGCGGGTGAACCTTCGGGCCGATGCGGTCATCGTCGGCGGCGGGGTGATGGGCACGAGCATCGCCTGGCACCTGGCGCGCGCCGGAGTACGGGACGTCGTCCTCGTCGAACGGGACGAACTCGCCGCCGGCTCCACCTCCAGAGCCGCCGGCGGCGTACGGGCGCAGTTCTCCGACGAGCTGAACATCCAGCTCGGCGCGCGCAGCCTGGAGGCGTTCGGCCGCTTCGAGGAGGAGGTCGGGCAGGACATCGGGCTGCACCGGGTCGGCTATCTCTTCCTGCTCTCCACGCCCGGGCAGGTGGCCTCCTTCGAGGCGGGCGTGCGGCTGCAGAACTCCCTCGGGGTGCCCAGCCGCCTGCTCACCCCCCGGGAGGCCCGCCGGCTCTCCCCGCTGATCCGCACCGACGGGCTGCTGGCCGCCGCGTACTCCCCGGACGACGGGCACTGCACCCCCGAGGCCGTCGTCCACGGCTACGCGCGGGCCGCCCGCGCCCACGGCGCCCGCATCCTGCGCCACACCGAGGTCACCGGCATCGAACTGCGCGGCGCCACCATCACCGCGGTCGCCACGACCCTCGGCCGGATCGAGACCGGCACCGTGATCTGCGCGGCCGGCGCCTGGTCCCGGGCGGTCGGCGCCTTGGTGGGCGTGGACCTGCCGGTACGGCCGCTGCGCCGGCAGATCGCCGTCACCGAACCGGTGCCCGGCCTGCCGGCCACGCTGCCCATGACCATCGACTTCACCACCAGCCTCTACTTCCACCGGGAAGGCCCCGGCCTGCTGCTCGGCATGTCCGACCCGGACGAGAAGCCGGGCTTCGCCACCGACACCCACGACCGCTGGATCCCGCGGCTCGCCGAGGCGATGCAGCAACGCGCGCCCGCCCTGCTGGAGCTGCGCCGCACCGGCGGCTGGGCCGGCCTGTACGAGATCACCCCGGACCACAACGCCCTGATCGGCGAGGCGTCCACGGTATCCAGGTTTCTGTATGCAACCGGCTTCTCCGGGCACGGCTTCCTCCAGGGACCCGCCGTCGGCGAGATCGTCCGCGACCTGTACCTCGGCCGCGTACCCTTCGTGGACATCAGCCCCCTGCGCGCCGGCCGGTTCGCGGCCGACGCCCCGCGTCCGGAGGCCAACCTGGTATGACCCGGCTTCATCTGTGGCTGCGCCACGAGCCCCGTACGACCGAACGGCGCACGCCCGTCGTGCCCGCCGACGCCCGCCGGCTGGTCGGCAGCGGAGTGACGCTGACCGTCGAGGAGTCCCCGCAGCGGATCTTCCCCGTCGAGGAGTACGAGGCGGCCGGCTGCCGCCGCGCCCCGGCGGGCTCCTGGGTGACCGCACCCCGGGACGCCGTGATCCTCGGCCTGAAGGAACTCCCCGACGAACCGGCCGAGTTGCGGCACCGGCACATCTTCTTCGGGCACGCCTACAAACGGCAGCCGGGCGCCGCCGCACTGCTGCGCCGGTTCGCGGCCGGCGGCGGGGCGCTGCTGGACCTGGAGTACCTGGTGGACGACGAGGGCCGCCGGCTGGCCGCCTTCGGCTTCTGGGCGGGCTACCTGGGCGCCGCGCTCGCCGTGCTCCGGCACCGGGGCCGGCTGACGGCGCCGCTCACCCCGACGGCCAAGGACGACCTGGACGCCGCCCTGCGCCCCCGGGCCGGGGACGCGGAGTTCACGGCGCTGGTGATCGGCGCCCTCGGGCGCAGCGGCCGGGGCGCGTCGGCCGCCTTCCGGACGGCGGGCGTCGAGGCGACCCGCTGGGACCTGGCGGAGACCCGCGACCTGGACCGGCGCGCCCTGCTCGGGCACGACGTGCTGGTGAACGCGGTCCTCGCCACCAGCCTGGTCCCGCCGTTCCTGCGCGAGGAGGACCTGGACTCCCCGGCCCGCCGGCTGCGCACCGTGTGCGACGTCACCTGCGACGTCGGCTCCCCGTTCAACGTGCTGCCGGTCTACGACCGCACCACGGACTGGACCGAGCCGGTGCGCCGGCTGCGCGAGGAACCGCCGCTGGACCTGATCGCCATCGACAACCTGCCGTCCCTGCTGCCCCGGGAGTCCAGCACCGACTTCTCGGCGGCCCTGCTGCCGCAGCTGCTCGCGTTCGGCCCGGGCGGCGCCTGGGGCCGCTGTCTCGACCGGTTCCACCAGGCCTGCCGCGAACTCGGCCTCGGGGAAGAGGAGGGGCCGTCGTGACCGGCCGTGTCCCGGCGAGCGGCACCGTCCACTGGGTCGGCGCCGGGTTGTCCACCGGCAGCGGAACGGCCGCGCTGTGCGCCTCGGCCGGCCGGGTCCTGCTGTGGCACCGCACCGCCGACCGGGCGGCCGAGGCCCTGGCCGGCCTGGGGCTGACCGGCCGCGCCGAGCCCCGCGCCCTCACCCCGGGCGCCCTCGCCGCCGCACTGGAGCCCGGGGACACCGTGGTGTCGATGCTGCCGGCGCCGGAGCACGCCGGGCTGCTCGCCGCCTGCGTGCGCGCCGGGGCGCACTTCGCGTGCTCCAGCTACGTGTCGCCGGAGCTGGCACAGCAGGTGCCGGCGGCGCGGGCGGCGGGCGTGGTCGTGCTCACCGAGGCGGGCCTGGACCCCGGCATCGACCATCTCTTCGCGCACAGCCTGATCGGCCGGGCCCGGGCCCGGATCGGCGAGCACACCCCGGCCGCCTACCGGCTCACCTCCTACTGCGGCGGCGTCCCGGCCGTGCCGAACGCGTTCCGCTACCGCTTCAGCTGGGCCCCGCTCGGCGTGCTGAACGCTCTGCGCTCGCCCGCGCGGTACCTGGAGGACGGCGTCGAGGCCACGGCCGAGCGCCCCTGGGAGGCGACCCGGCCGCTCGTCCTGGGCGGCGAGACGTTCGAGGCGTACCCCAACCGCGACAGTGTCCCGTTCCTCGCCCAGTACGACCTGCCCGCCGCCTGGACCCCGCGCACCTTCGTGCGGGGCACCCTGCGGCTGGACGGCTGGCTGAAGGCGTGGCAGCCGGTCTTCGAGGAGCTGACGGCCGGCGACGACGAGCGGATCGCCGCGCTGGCCCGGGAGCTGGCGGCGGCCCACCCCACCACCGGGGCCGACCGCGACCGGGTGGTGCTCTCCGTCTCCCTGGAGGTCGACACGGGCGCGGGCCGCCCCTGGACCGGCGCCTACCTGCTCGACGCGACCGGTGACGCCGAGGAGTCCGCGATGGCCCGCTGCGTCTCCCGCCCGCTGGCCCTCGGCGTCCGGCACATCCTGGACGGCAGCCTGCCGGCCGGCCTGCACCGGGCGGCGGAGACCGCCCAGCGCGCGGACCGCTGGCTCGCCGAACTCGCGGGGGAGGGACTGGAGTTCAGGCTGACCCTGGGGCAGTAGCCGGCCGGCGGGTCAGTCCGTCACCGCCTCGTGCACCAGCCGCCGCAGCTCGGGGAAGACCTTCAGCTTCTTCGGGCGCACCTGGGTCATGAACTGCACGGTCAGGTCCCGGGCCGGGTCGACCCAGAACGCGGTGGTCGCCACGCCGGTCCAGCCGTAGGTGCCGAGGCGGGACGGGGCGAGGGTGCGTGCCGGGTCGGTGACGACGGAGACGTTGAAGCCGAAGCCGAGGCCGTCGTTGCCCGGTTCCCGGTGGACCGGCGTGCCGAACGAGCCGATGGTGGCTCCGCCCGGCAGCTGGTTGCGGGTCATCAGGGCGAGCGTCCGCGGGGCCAGCAGCCGTACGCCGTCCAGCTCGCCGCCCCGGCGCAGCAGCTCCATGAACCGGTGGAAGTCGTGGGCGGAGGAGACCAGGCCGCCGCTGCCGGACAGGAACCGGGGCCGGCCGTGCACCGGCAGTCCCGGGGCCGGCTCGATCCCGCCCGCGTCGGTCTCGCCGTACATCTCGGCCAGGCGGGGCGCCTGTTCGGGGGTGACGTGGAAGCCGGTGTCGGTCATGCCGAGCGGACGCAGGATCCGCTCGGTGAAGAAGGCGTCCAGGGGCTGCCCGGAGACCACCTCGACGACCCGGCCCAGCACGTTGGAGGCGACCGAGTAGTTCCACCGGGTGCCCGGGTCGAACTGCAGCGGCAGCCGCGCGTACAGCTCGACGGTCTCCGCGAGGTCTTTGCCGGGCGGCACCGAGTACTCCAGGCCGGCCTCGCGGTACAGCGCGTCCACGGGGTGGCGGTGGTAGAAGCCGAAGGTGAGGCCGGCGGTGTGGGTGAGCAGGTGCCGGATCAGGATCGGGCCGGCGGCCGGGCGGGTACGGACGTCGGCGCCCGAACCCTCCACGTACACACGGGGGTCGGCGAAGGCGGGCAGATGACGGTCCAGCGGGTCGTCCAGGGACAGCCGGCCCTCCTCGGCCAGCAGCAGCACCGCGACCGCGGTGACCGGCTTGGTCATCGAGTAGATCCGCCACAGCGTGTCCGTCTCGACCGGCAGCCCGGCCGCCACGTCCCGCAGACCGTACGTGGTCAGGTGCGCGACCCGGCCGCCGCGGGCCACGGACACCAGGTAGCCGGGCAGCCGGCCCGCGTCGACGTGCCCGGCGAAGTGCCGGTCCAGGCGGTCCAGTGCCCCGGCGTCCAGCCCCGCCTGTGCCGGCTCCACGTCCTGTCGCAGCTGTGCCATCGCTCTCCTCCGGTCGCGTCGTCAGCGGTACGTCCCGGCCGCCCTGCCGGCCCCGCCCCTCATCGTCGCGCAGGACTCACCACCGGGACCGGTTCATCCGGGGCGTGTGTGACCGAGACGACGACCGACCGGGGCGGCGCGGGTACGGGGCGGTTGTCCGGGCGGTGCTCCGGCCCCGGGCTCGTCGTGGTGCGGGACTGCCTGCCGGGTTGGGCTCGGTCGGGGTGTGGGTGATCGGCATGCCTGCTGGGGGCGGCTGTCGGCGGTCCTCCGGCCCCGCCGCTCATCGTGGTGCCGGACCGCCCGCCGGGACCGGTTCGTCCGGGGCGTGGGCGGGCGGTACGGCGCCGGGTGGCCGGGGCGGTTGTCCCACCGGTCCTCCGGCCCCGCCGCTCATCGTGGTGCCGGACCGCCCGCCGGGACCGGTTCGTCCGGGGCGTGGGCGGGTGGCTCGGTGCCGGGTGGGCCCGGCAGTGCGCGGGTCGCGGGGAGGGCGAGGGCGGGGAGGGCCGCCAGGGCGAGCAGGGCCGGGCCGGGGCCGGCGGTGAGCAGTGCCGTCGCGCCGGCCACGCCCACGGCGGGGCCGATGTTCAGCGCGGTCTGCTGCAGCCCGCCCGCCACCCCGGCCGCCGCCACCTCCGCCCGCCGTACGACCACCTGCGTGGCCGCCACCATCACCGTCCCGAACCCGGCGCCCAGCAGCGCGAACCCGCAGCCGAGGGCGGGCGTGGCGGTGGCCCCGGACAGCACGAGCACGCCGAGCGCGAGCACCGCCGTGGCCCCCGCGGTCGCCGCCCGGGCGCCGCACCGGCGCAGCAGCGCGGGGCACAGCGCGGCCGACAGCACCATGAGCACCGCGAGCGGCAGGCTGCGCAGGGCGCTGCCGAACGGATCGAGGCCGAGGCGGCGCTGCAGGACGTACGTGGCGACGAACAGGGTGCCGAACAGGGACGCGGAGACGGCGACCAGGACCCCGAGCGCCGCCCCGACCGCACGGGAGCCGATCACCCGCGGCGGCAGCAGCGGACCCGCCGTGCGCCGCTCGTGCCGGACGAGGACGGCCGCCGTCACCGCGGACAGGGCGAGACCCGCCCCGGAGACGGGCCGGGCCGTGACGGCGTACACCAGGCAGCCCAGCGTCACCGCGAGCAGGACGGCGCCGGGCAGGTCCAGCGGGGTCCGGGCGGGTACCGGGCGCCGGCCGGGCCGCAGCAGGGCTGGCAGGCCGAAGGCGAGCGCGGGCGGCACGTTGACGAAGAACACCGCCCGCCAGCCCAGACCGGTCACCAGAGCGCCGCCCACCAGCGGCCCCGCTGCCGCCGCCAGCCCGATCGCGGCGGTCCGCACGGCCAGCGGTGACGCCAGCCGGTCCGGGGGATACGCGGCCCGCAGCATGCCCAGCGTGGCCGGCTGCAGCAGCGCGCCGAACACGCCCTGCACCACCCGCAGTCCGATCACCCAGCCCACCCCGGGCGCGAGGCCGATCCCGGCGGAGGCGGCGCCGAAGCCCAGCATGCCGATCCCGAACAGCCGCCGCTGCCCGTACCGGTCGCCGAGCCGTCCGGCGAACACCAGCAGGCTCGCCACCGCCACGAGGTAGCCGGTGCTGGTCCACTGCACCTGGGCGAACGACGCGTGCAACTCCCTTTGCAGGCTGGGCTGGGCGACCGTGAGGACCGTACCGTCCAGCGCGACGATCACCGCGCCCGCCACGCTGCTCGCCAGCGTCCAGGGCCGGTTCACCGCCCGTCCCCGGGACCGAGGTGCGCGGTCAGCACGGCGTCGAGCAGTGCCCCCGAGTCCTCGTCGCCTAGCGCCAGTTGGAGACTGCGCCAGCGCCACAGCTGGGCGATCCCGTGCAGGTTCGCCCACAGCGCGGCCGCCACCCGCCGGGCGTCGGCAGCCGGGTCCGCCGCGCCGATCAGCTCCGCCAGCAGCGAGAACAGCGGGAGGCTCGTCTCCCGCAGGCCCGACTGCCCGCTGTCCAGCAGATCGTGACGGAACATCAGCTCGTACATGCCGGGCCGCTCCCGCGCGAACTCCAGGTACGTCCGCGCCAGCGCGGCCACCCGGGCGCGGGGCCCGCCGGCCTCCCGCTCCAGCGTCGCCTGCGCCCGCCCGGCCAGCTCGGCGAAGCCCCGCCGGGCGATGGCGGACAGCAGTTCGCGGTGGGTGGGGAAGTAGCGGCGCGGCGCCCCGTGCGAGACGCCCGCGCGCCGGGCGATCTCCCGCAGGGTCAGCGCCTGCGGTCCCTCCGCGGCCAGCAGTTCCACGCCCACGTCGACCAGCCGGGCCCGCAGGCCCGCGTCGGAGTCAGTCATGGACACTGTCTACCAGGCCGCCGTAGACACTGTCTACCGATCGTCGTGCGGCAGGGAATGCGCGGGGCGCCCGCACGAGTTGACCCGGATATGACCCAGGACTCCTCGCAGGACGCGCTGCTCGGCCTGCTCTCCGAAGGCCACGCCGGCGTACTCGTCACCCTCCGGCGCGACGGCCGCCCCCAGCTGTCCAACGTCAGCCACGCCTACTACCCCGACGAGCGGATCATCCGGATCTCGGTCACCGACGGCCGCGCCAAGACCCGCAACCTCCGCCGGGACCCGCGCGCCTCGTACCACGTCACCAGCGACGACCGCTGGGCGTACACCGTCGCCGAGGGCACCGCCGAACTGACCCCGGTCGCCGCCGACCCGCACGACGACACGGTGGAGGAGCTGATCCGGCTCTACCGGGACGTCCTCGGCGAACACCCGGACTGGGACGACTACCGGGCCGCGATGGTCCGCGACCGCCGCCTGGTGGTGCGGCTGCGCGTCGAGCGGGCGTACGGCATCCCGAAGGGCTGAGCGGCGCCCCGGCCGCGGCTCAGCC